>SCSP01000211.1 GCA_004297845.1 Bacteroidota bacterium
CAGCAGGTAACATAATCACACTCACAGCACCGCAAAGCCTCAAAATAAATGCTGATCTTAAAAATAAAGAAACAGCTAAAAAGTAAAAGTTAGTATGAGTTTAACCTATACAATCTCCGACAAAACAAAAAAATACCTCTTCGGAATGATGGGGTTGGGCGTTCTGGCCTTTGTTTACGCATTTGCTATGGGCATTCCCGGGCAACGCGTTTGGGCAAATGTTTTAGTAAATGTTTTCTTTTTCCTATCCATAGGGATGGGTGCAACATTTTATCTGGCCAAGAAATATGCTGCCGAAGCCTCTTATGCCATTGTTTATAAAAGAGTATACGAAGCGATCAGCGGGTATTTGCCTTATGGCGCAGCACTTTTGATTATTTTTCTTCTGCTCGGACAGTTTCATATTCACCACATCTATCATTGGATGGATGCGGATGTTTACAAGGAGTTTTTGGAAGACGGTGTAACTATTAACCCGGAGTACGATAAAATAATTGCCAATAAAGCACCGTATTTTAATCCGATTTTTTTCTGGGGCAGGATATTACTTTTCTTCGGCCTCTACTGGCTTGCTCAAAACACGTTCAGAAAACGTTCGCTGGAAGAGGATATGACCGGTGATTTCATGCTCTACAGAAAGAACATCACCACTTCTGCTTGGTTCCTGGTAGTTTTTGGATTTACCTCCCCTGTACTTGTTTGGGACACGATTATGTCCATTGATACGCATTGGTTCAGCACCATGTTTGGTTGGTACGTGTTTGCAGGTTTCTGGTGCACTACCATGATTACCATTACCTTGTTCTCGCTTCATTTGAAAGGCAAAGGGCACCTGCAGGAAATGAATGACAATCATTTCCACGATCTGGGTAAATGGGTATTTGCATTAAGCGTTTTGTGGTCCTATACTTTCTTCTGTCAGTTTATGCTTATCTGGTACGCAAATATTCCGGAGGAAGTCACCTATTTTCAGGATCGGCTGGGCGAATTCGGATACCGTCCCTTGTTCTGGATGATGTTCTTCATCAATCTTGCATTGCCTTTGATCGTGTTAATGTCAAGAGATGCTAAACGAAATGCAACATTCTTAAAGGTGATTGGATGTATTCTTCTTTGTACACACTGGCTGGATGTTTTCATAGTGGTTATGCCGGGTTCAGTAGCGTCAAACTGGGGAATCGGACCTCTTGAGATTGGAATGTTCCTTGGATTTGCAGGACTCTTTATTTTTGTTGTGCTTGGGCAGCTTGCGAAAGCTCCGCTGATGGTACAGAAACATCCATTTCTTGAAGAGAGTAAGCATCACCAGGTATGAAACAACAAATAATGTATAGTGGGATGTGTTTAATGGTTAATGTAAAACAGCCATTAATCATTAATCATCAACCATTAACCATCAACCATTTTTTATGATAACATTACTATCCTGGGCAGTCATTATTCTTGCGGTTCTTGCTGCTGTGCGCCTGATGCGTATTTATGAACTTTCTGCCGAGTTGCGTGGCGGAAAGCCTCAGTGGGAAATTACAGAAAGTGACAATCGGATGAATGCAGTTTTGATGATGGTGTTTGCTATTGCTTTTTTTGCATTCTGTTTTTGGGTATTTTTTATTACTAAAGACAAACTTTTACCTCTTGCTGCTTCCGTTCATGGCGCGCAGACAGATTGGCTGTTCAATTTTAACATGGTGATCATCACCGCAGTAGCCATCATTACAAATTTTTGCCTCTTTTATTTTGCTTTCAAATATTATAAAGGAAAGAAAAATGATGCCGCAACATTCTTTCCGGAAAGTCACAAACTGGAACTTATCTGGACGGTTGTTCCCGGCATTGCTCTTACGGTGATTATCTTTCTTGGTATTAAATTATGGAATAACATCACCGCTCCTGCACAAAGCGGGGCAATAGTAATGGAATTGTACGCCAAGCAGTTTGATTGGATCGCACGGTATGCAGGCAAGGATAATGTGTTAGGGAAGAGATATTTCAGACTCATAAGCGATACAAACCCTATGGGAATGGACCCAACCGATATGGCCGGAAATGATGATATTGTTGTGCGCAGCGAATTTCATATTCCCAAAGGAAAGGAAATTGATTTTAAGCTGGCATCGCGCGATGTGATACACAGCGCCTATATGCCTCACTTTCGTGCCCAAATGAATTGCGTGCCCGGAATGACTACCTCGCTTCATTACATTCCCACTATCACTACCGAAGAGATGAGGAAAGATCCTCAGGTGATTAAGAATGTTAAGGAAGTAAATGAAATTCTTTCCGCAAAAGGAGAAGAACCATACGAGTTTAATTATTTGCTTCTCTGCAACAAAATTTGCGGAAACAGCCATTATAACATGCAGATGAATGTCATTGTTGAGGAACCTGAGCAATATGAAGTTTGGATTAGCAAGCAGAAAACAGTGGGAGAAAGCATGACAGCCCTCTTAACAGTTCCAATTGCTGATGAAAACAGAAAACAAATTGATGCATTGATAATGGAAAAAAAATAAAAAGTTATTTTCTATAAATATTAAAAGTATGTCAGACCATTCACACGCACAGGAACATCACGGGCACGATGAACACCACCATGAGCAAAGTTTCATCAGCAAATGGGTGTTCAGCATGGATCATAAAATGATTGCAAGGCAGTTTTTGGTAACTGCAATTGTGATGGCTTTTGCCGCAATGATCATGTCAACACTTTTTAGATTGCAGTTGGCCTGGCCGGATGAAGGGTTTGCCATTACAAACTGGATACTGGGAGATAAATGGGCTCCGGAAGGAATAATGACCTCGGAAATTTATCTGGGTTTGGTTACCATTCACGGTACCATACTCGTGTTCTTCGTTCTTACGGGGGGATTGAGTGGCACTTTTGCGAACCTTTTAATACCCTATCAGGTGGGTGCACGCGATATGGCTTCGCCTTTTCTGAACATGCTTTCTTATTGGTTTTTCCTCACAGGGGCCATCCTGATGCTTGGCTCTATGTATCTCCCCACAGGTCCTGCCGCTCCGGGATGGACAATATACCCCCCCTTAAGCGCTCTCCCTGAGGCAATGCCTGGATCCGGAATGGGTATGACCATGTGGCTTATTAGCATGAGCTTATTTGTTGTTTCAGCTCTTTTGGCAGGTCTGAACTACATTATTACCGTTCTCAACCTCAGAACAGTGGGAATGACCATGCTCCGTTTGCCTCTCACTGTTTGGGCGCTTTTCGTTACAGCAATTCTTGGCGTGCTTTCTTTTCCTGTACTGCTTTCGGCTGTTCTATTGCTCATTTTTGACAGAACAATTGGAACAAGTTTTTATCTATCCGATATTTACATCAATGGTCAGCCGCTGGAACACATGGGTGGAAGCCCGATTCTTTTTCAGCATCTTTTCTGGTTTCTGGGTCATCCGGAGGTATACATTATCATTCTCCCTGCGCTGGGTATCATGTCGGAGGTGATTGCTGTTAACTCACGTAAACCGATTTTTGGATATAAGGCGATGATTGGAAGTATACTTGTTATTGCTTTGCTTTCATTTATCGTTTGGGGGCATCACATGTTCGTTACAGGTATGAATCCGTTCCTCGGCTCCGTGTTCGTATTCACTACGGTTCTTATTGCGATTCCTTCTGCAGTGAAGGCATTCAATTATATTACCACCTTGTGGAGGGGAAGCATTCAGTTTACTCCTGCCATGATGTTTTGCATTGGTGCAGTGTCAACATTTATAACGGGAGGTGTTACAGGAATCATTCTTGCCGATGCCGCACTGGATATTAACCTGCACGATAATTATTTTGTGGTGGCGCACTTCCATATTGTGATGGGATTATCCGCCATCCTTGCCATGTGCGGAGGGGTGTATCACTGGTTTCCTAAAATGTATCTTCGTATGATGAACAAAAAATTAGGATACGCTCATTTCTGGCTCACATTTATTGCTGCTTACGGTGTATTTTTCCCTCAGCACTTTTTGGGACTTGCCGGAGTTCCCCGCAGATATTACACCAATTCTTCATTTCCGATATTTGAAAATTTAGGCAGCATTGAAGAAATGAGCACATGGTTTTCGATCTTGGGAGCAGCGGCTCAGTTTATTTTCTTTTTTAACTTTTTCTACAGCATGTTCCGCGGAGATAAGGCTCCTAAGAACCCCTGGGGTTCCAATACATTGGAGTGGACGGTTGAAGCGGGTCACCACCACGGCAATTGGGGTGCCAAACTGCCTGTGGTGCATCGATGGGCTTACGATTACAGCAAACCCGGATCCAAGGGTGATTTCATCCCTCAAACGATTCCGTTGGCAGCCGGTGAGAAGGATGGAGGTGAGGGATATCATTGAAATCCTTAATATGAATTTTAAATGCCGAAGTTTCCGACAAGGATATGCTTCGGCATTTTTTTTTCGTGTTTTTGTTTTACTTCTGCCTTCTGCCTTCTGCCTTCTGCCTTGTCATTCCCAGGTACTAGATTCCATACAGTATTCCCTAAAGAAGAAGCCTGGGTTTATTGGTGGATTTGCTACCAAAACCACTTTTATTAACGGTTTTCAGTCCCCTATATTTACTACACGTGCAGGCCTTAATTTCAATGATCATATTAAAATGGGAATGGGCATTAGTTGGCTTAAGTTTGGGAATTATGATACTGCCAGGGATAATACTCCATTTTACCTTGATAAATCATTTACAGACTCTTCCGGTCAGCATACAGTACATCCTTACCTGCAATTCAGGTATGTAAATTTATTTCTTGATTACGTGTATTATAAAAGCGGCAGATGGCAGTTCAGCATCCCTCTTCAGTTTGGAATTGGAGACGCTCGCTATAAATACAATTTTAATGAGGAAAACATCATTGAAAGCAGAAGGATTGTTTTTCTGTATGAACCCGCAGTTGCAGGCCAATACAAAATCATGAAGTGGTTTGGAGTGGGATTGGATGTTGGTTATCGCATAATGATCGTCAGTAATAAAAATATAGGAAGCAAATTTAACTCACCGGTGTATGACCTAAAGATGATTATTTTTTGGGGGGAGTTTCATAAAGTGGTTTTTCAGAGGTAATAAGAAAGCCGTGTGAAAAAAGCACCGGTTACCGATTATCTGCTATTTGCTTGTTTGCTTTCCACATCAGCAAAGATGAACCCACTCCAATAATTGCTCCAACCAATACATCGCTCGGGTAATGAACACCCAGCGCCATGCGTGAATAACCCACAGCGCTTGCCCACAAGCAGGAAGGAACTATCACATACCACTTGGGATAGCACAGCGAAAGAGATGTTGCAGTGGCAAATGCCGATGAGGTGTGCCCGGAAGGAAAGGAGGGACCTCCGCCTTCGCCTTTCTTTATTATGAAAGGATAAGTCATAAAAGGTCTGGGGCGATTGAAAGAATATTTCATGCCAATGGTAATTATCCCTGACATGAGTAATCCCGCACCAATCACCATTGAATTTCTTTTCGCAGCGCTGTCCTGTGCCAACAGTCCATACAAAAAAAAGCCGACAGGAGCTGCAATGCTCACAGGCATCATGCTCCTGGAAAAAACTTTGTTTGTGTTATCCCAGGAAGCTGAATTGCCGGAATTAATGGAGTGGAGGAGGTCTATGTCCAAATTCTGCGGGTATGCAGCAGACAATAAACAATACATAAGAATACAAAAGGCAAAAGGAGCTTTCATGGGTTCAAATATCGTCATTTTCTATTCTTTATGGCTGTTTTACTCTTGCATGGCTTGTTCTTTGTTTATTGTTTACGGTATACCATCTGCTATCTTTTGAACTTTCGGGTGTTGAAAACCATCTGTAGTATGTTTGTTTTTACTTTCCCAACGACCTACCTTTGCTTCAACAATTAAACCAACACTACCCATGAGTTGTCCAATTTGCAGTCACACGGAACTTGAAGAAGGCGCTGAAAACTGTCCAAAGTGCGGTTCAGACCTTGAGATATTCTCTCATATTGAAAGCGTCCACAAAGTGGAAACTTTCCAGAAAAAATCAATGCTCGTCCTTACCGGTCTGTTAGGGATAGTAATGGTAAGCTGGGGCTCTGTCAGCCTGTTTTCAGGCAGTAATCCGGAGTTGAGCGATGAAGTTGCAGCCACAGAGTCTGCCAATGTCGTTGTAGTAGTTGAGGATCCACTTAATCTCGCAGCAGCAGGCAAGCCCGTAGAGGAATTTGTGAAAGAAAACGAAGAAATAAAACCTGAAGTTGATCCTCTGAAAACAAAGTATGAGGTTAAAACACCTGCAGTTTCAGCCCCTATTTCTAAACCTCCTGTTGCCAAAGAAAAGGGGAAGACTGTGCCTGCTTCGAACGAAGGGGGTGTAATCATTCATAAAGTAAAACGCGGTGACTCGTTCTGGAAAATTTCCAAGAGGTATTTTGGGAACGGCAAGCATGCTAAGCAGATTGCTGCAGACAACAACCTGAATGTTAAGAAATCGATTCCACTAGGTACAAAACTCAAGATTAACAAGTAATTCTCCTACTCATGTTTAAAAAAAATGCACACCTCGAAGCGATCACCCGCAAGGCGGTTATATCGCTTACCGAAATAGTATCCTTAAAGGAAAGGATCACATTCCTGAACGGGGAACTGATTCAGGCGAAGAATAAAATCAAATCCATGGAAGCAGAATTAATTGCCGATAGGGAAGAGATCGCCTCCCATACCGAGCATATTACTTCCTTGAAACTTGAAGCGGCTTCGCTGAGGGATGAGATCAAGGGGCAAAAGAACAAGCTATTCTCTTTGGAAGATTTAAACGCATCACGGAAAAAGGAGATAATAGCGCTCACTTCACAAAAGGAGATTGACCTTATATTGATTAGCGAACAGAAAAAACTGATTGCGGTGAAAGAAGGCGAAGTGTTTCAGAAGGAAAAGGATATCGACACGCTCAATAAAGAGATATCCGTATTGAAAGGAAACATGTCTTCTATTGAGAATGACAGAACTTTTCTGAAAAAAGAAATTACAGCGCTGAAAATGCAGTTGGAACAAGGTCTTTCCGATAAGACCACTGTATTGGCTCAAAAAGACAAAGACTTACAAGGACTTAACAAAGAGATATCTTCCTTGAAAATACAACTTGATAAGGGGGGGGCAGATAAAGCCAAAGAGATGGCTCAAAAGGATAAAGAACTGTTGGAGATCAATAAAGAAGTTACCATATTAAGAACAAAAGTTGCCAAAGATCAATACGATAAGGATACCGCCTCGCAAAATATCAATAAGGATATTGCAGCGCTTACTACCGCTGTTTCCGAACTTAAAATCGCGAACAAGAGTCTTGAAAAGGACCTGGCAAAGGCTAAAGCCGCTCATGAAAAAAGCGAAAAGTCCAGAAAGGAAATCGAAAGCGAATTTAAGAGTATTCAATCTGATCTGCAAAGCAACAGGCGCGTGATTTTAAAAGAAGATACAGAGTCTCCATCTCAGATGATTGAAGATGGAACTCTTGCAGATGATAAGTCGGATGCCGGCCCGGGGTTTGAATTGTAATTTACTCTGATCCTTTACCGGCCCTGTCGTTTTATCTCTTACCTGCGATTTAACTCCCATTTCCATGCGCTCTCCATCATCTCTTTGAGAGTGTGTCTCGGGACCCATCCCAGCATTTTTTTTGCTTTTGAGGAATCGGAATAAACAGCTTCTACATCACCGTCCCTGCGGGGACCTATTAGGTAGTTGAGTTTCTTTCCGCTGGCTTTTTCAAATGCCTTGATGGCTTCGAGAACAGTAACTCCCTTGCCTGTTCCCAGATTAATGATCTCGAAATTGTTTTTGATCTTGCCTTCAAAAAGTGACCGGAGCGCGAGCACATGAGCGTTGGCAATGTCCGAAACGTGAATATAATCGCGCACGCAACTGCCATCCCGGGTGTTATAGTCATTTCCAAAGACATTGAACTGCTTGAGTTTTCCAATGGCAGTCTGTGTGATGGACGGGACGATATTATCCGGTTTGCCGATCGGGATTTCGCCAATAAGTGCGCTTAGGTGTGCGCCAACCGGGTTGAAATACCGTAGCGCTATAGAATGAACATCAGAATTATTTTTTGAAAACTCCGAAAGTATTTTCTCTCCGTCTTTCTTTGTCTGGGCATAAGGGGATTGAGCCGCCTGTAACGGAGTTTCTTCGTTTACCGGAAGTTTATCAATATTTCCGTAAACGGAACAGGAAGAAGAGAAGATAAAGTTCTTTATTCCAAATTCTTTGATGCAGGTGAGAATATTTTTAAGCGACTCGTTGTTGTTGTGAAAATACAATTCAGGGTTTGCAACCGATTCGGGTACGGATTTGAGCGCGGCAAAGTGGATGATGCCCTGAATGTCAGGGTTTTCAGAAAAGATTCTCCTGGTTTTTTCTCGATGGCAGAGATCAACAGTGTAATTCTTTATCTGTTTTCCGGAAATGTTTTTAATCCTCTCAAAAGTAGCAGGGGTGGAGCGCAGATAACTATCCGCAGAAATTATTTCCCAGTTGGTTCGCTCAAGAACTTCTAAAATTGTATGAGAGCCTATATAACCGGCACCGCCTGTGATGAGAATCTTCATGGATTATTTCTTTCTAGTAAATATAGCAGAAAATCAGGATGATTTTTTAAAGGTGAAAATATCTACCCACTCCACTATTTGAAGGGTTAGATAATGCAGGCGATCCCGATCTTGTATTTGGTAGCCGGTTGGCATTGGGCAAATGTAAAACTATTTTATGCAGTTGCGGCAAGGATGCCGCGGATACAGCAGCATAGCGGGACGCTACGCTCAACGTCCTTCTTTTTTTAATACACTACGCTCAACAGGGAATCTTCATGGATTATTTCTTTTTAGTAAATGTAGCAGAAAATCAGAATGATTTTTAAAGTATAATATGATTCGAATTTGTTTATTTGTAGTTCGAAGCTACAAGATAAACAGACGAAGGCGCAGCCTTCGCCTCACTGCAAATACAAACTACGCTCAACAGGAAATTTTTTAAGCACATTACAGTTTTCCAAACTCCAGCACTTCTAAGTCTTTAATTTCAGTCTTATCTATCGTAAACCTCAGCATCGTTTTTACTTTATGATCTCCGTAATTACCTGCTGCACCCGGATTCATATACAGCATATTGTATTTTTTATCATATATGACTTTTAGAATGTGTGAATGTCCGCAGATGAATAACGCAGGCGGTCTTACCATTAATGTGCTTCTGATCTGAGGGGAATACCTTCCGGGGCTTCCGCCTATGTGTGTCATCCATACATTTACATCTTCGCATTTAAAGCGCTGGTGCTCCGGGAACTCTTTCCGTAAGTCCATGCCATCAATGTTGCCATATACCGCTATAAGTGGCTTAATCTTTTTTAGTTTGTCTGTAACTGCAACTGTACCAATATCTCCTGCATGCCATATCTGATCGCAGGGCTCAGCGTATTTGATAATTTTTTCGTCAAAGTGATTGTGCGTGTCGGAAAGGAGCAAAATACGGGTCATCGGTGGTTGCTAATCAGTTATCGGTAGCTGGTTTTTTGTATTTGTTGTTAACCGATTGCCGATCACTGTATTTTTTAAAATACTTTCTTGAAATTAAATGAATTCCAGTGCTGACCGCTTTACCCACCCCACTTTTTCTGAACTAAGCTCGATCTTTGCCCATTCTCCACTTGTGTCCGGAGTGGAAACCTTGGTACCTTCGTGCAGGATAAAAAGTTTTTTTCCAGTCTCTGAAGGAGAATTTTTTACTTCTACTGACGAAGACAGAATGATTGCTGTGTTCCGGCTGATGATGTTTCCATAACTGCTTTTCGCAATAAAGAAGGAGAATACAGAGAACGCAAAGAACAATATACCCAGCCAGAACCCCATCTGTTTTGTAGCTACTTTATTTGAGGTGATTAATACTCCCAGGAAAAAGAGGAAAATTAAAAAAGAAATAATGCTGCGGATACTCCATGTTTTTTCAGAGTGCATATTCATTAGGCTCTCCCACCATTCTTCAAGAAAAAGCCGGGGAAGGGGTTCAACCTTGTCCAGCGTTCTTTGATTAACCAGCTTAAGATTGAAATTAAGGTCTTCATCGTATGGAGAAAGTTTTTTAGCACGCTCATAATAAAGAACCGACAAACCTACCTCATCAAGCTTGAAGTACGTATTTCCCAGGTTAAAATAAACTTCGGGCGCTTCATACCCCATCTTGAGAATATCCTGATACAGGCCGGAAGCTTTTTCGAAATTTCCATTGGCGTATGCAAAATTTGCGCTGTCAAGCAGAGCGCTTCCCGGTTCGGAGAATGGATTGCCTTGGCCCTGAAGGGAGAAGAAAAGGCAAGGCACAAGGAATATCATCAGCAAGCGCTGACGTATTCCTCCCCTATCGCCTTCGCAAAGCATTCTGGCGGAGCAAGGCAGGGCAGGCGGTGAGTATTTTTTTTTAACCAATTTCATCTTCAATTTTTGTGATGCTGGCTGCTGCTCTGTCATACATCTCCTGCAGGTTTCCTGACTGCATACCTGGGGCATATCGCGCAAATTCACATTCATCCATCAGTTTTGCAAATTCATCAACAGAATCCTGCGATACCTTCTTGCCGACAAAAGATTCGATCACCTTTTCTTTAGAAAGCTCTGCTATGGGAATGTTCATTTTGTTTCCTGCGTAGGAATACAAAGCAGCAAGGACATTCACAAAGAATATTTCTTTATCATTTGTCTTCATGGATCTTTCAGCCTGTGCAAGTTGCTTTTGTGCGATCTTGTTTGCGTTTCTCTTTTTGAGAAGGACTAAATTGCTGTTTCGTTTTATGTGTTCCCGCCTTACAAATATAAAGACAAGAAAAAGCAGGGGAGAGAGGCTATATCCGGCAATGAACAATGGGGAACCAAAGAAATATTGACCTTGTTTTTGGAGTTCAATGTTCTCTGTTTTTATGTAGCGGATATCGTTCCCTACGAGTTTCACGTCCTCTTTTACCACACTGGAAATTACCGGGGTATTGGCTGCATGGCTTTCTCCTTTTTCAACAGTGATGGTGAATTCCTTTGAGGGAAGGGATACGTACGATTTTTTATCTGCATCAAAATAGTTGAAAGCGATTGGTTGTATCTTGTAAATCCCTTCGTGCCGGGGAATGAGCAGGTATTCAAAAGTTTTACTCCCCGTTACTCCATTCCCGGTTACAGAAATATTCTCACTGGTCTTTGGGTCGTAACCCTCAAATTCATCGGGAAAATTTATTTTAGGTGCATCGACCAGTTTTAAATTTCCCTTTCCTGAAATGGTGATCTTCAGGTTGATGCCGTCATTGATTTTTACTTTGTCTTTGTCGATAATCGCATTCACGCTGAAGTTTCCAACCGCCCCGGAGAAGTCGGATGGTTTTCCGGCTTCGGGAAGCGATGAAACATCGATGGTAAGTAAATTACTTTTTACAGTATACGGAACATCCCTGTAGGAGTTAAATCCAAAGAAGGGATCGTTACCAAAAAACTGCTCAAAGGGATCGCTCTTTTTTCCTGCTTTCTCTCTGACCACGCACTGTACTTCCACGGGTTCAATTTCAATTTTCCCGCTGCGCTGGGCAAAAAGGAATGCTTTTTTAATTTCGACCACGCTGTATTGCACACCGTCAATGTTCTCCTGAGTTACATCATACTGGGTGGTTCGGCCCACCTCCTGCGCCCAGAAGCCGTTGTACGATGGGAACTTGATATCCTGGAAGCCTTTCAGATTCATGCGCGTATACACTTTGTGAGTGATCAGAAGTTGTTCGCCAACAAATACTTTTGTTCTGCTTACCGATGTTCTGGCAAACAGGTTTTGCGCATTTGTCTGCTGTGTGTTGGCCTTTCCCGAGGGGTTGTTCTGCGTTTGTGTTTGACCGCCTGCAGCTGCATTTCCTTTCAGTACTTCTATAGTAACCGGATTTGAGTGAATGGTATTGTTTCCAACGGTAATGCCCGCTGCGGGGATCGTAAACGTGCCTTCTTTTTTTGCCGACAGGTAGTAGGAGAGGGTGATGGATTGGGACATGTTTCCGTTCACGATCTGCATGCTGGTGGATTGGTTAGGTCCGGAGTAAATATTGAAATCGGCAAAGGAGGGAGGAGTGAAGTTTTTCCCGCTGGCTGTAAGGGCAAAGTCGAGCTGGAACACTTCGCCTGCAGCAACCTTATTCTTGCTCACCGCAGCGGTGAATTTCTGGGCAAAGGTGTAACCCCGTCCCTGAAGGGAGAAGACCATGAGTACTATCGCAATCAGCCAACTATTTTTTTTACTACGCATTTAATGCTACTGTTACCCCTTTAGGGGCAGGGGTTTTTACCAGTCCTTTTCGATTTGCTGTTTGGTCCCTTTTACTTTTTTCTCGTTCATTTTATCGCGCAACTTCTTTTCATCGTTATTGAGGGCCTCGAGCAATCGCTGCGCATCCTCTTTTGATATTTCCTGTTTTTGCTGTTGTTGTTTTTCCTCCTCTTTCTTTTTCTCTTTGTCTTTTTCTTCATTTTTCTGTTTGTCCTTATCCTTACTCTCTTCCTTTTTCTCCTTGTCTTTTTTCTCCTGATCCTGTTTTTGCTGCTGTTGCTGCTTCAACATTCTCTGTGCGTAGGCGAGATTGTATCTTGAGTCTTCATCGTCAGCATTTCGCTTTAAAGAATTTTTGTATGCGTTAATGCTTTTTTCAAATTCTTTTTGCTTCAGGTAAGAATTACCCAGATTATGATAAACTTTTGAAAGTGTATCGTTACTTGCTTTCCTGCCACTCAGCATCTCAAACTGCTCCGAAGCTTCTTTGTATTTTCCCTGCTGATAAAATGCGTCCCCTAAATTAAAGGTTCCTCTGAATGAATCGGCTTTTTTGCCAAGGGCGTCCGAGTATTTTTTTTCTGCTTCCGTGAATTTTTTGTCTTTGTACAGTTTATTTCCATCACGCACTAATTTTTGCTCATCCCCTTGCGAAAAGCCCATTGTTACCATCTGTAAACAAGTAAAAAAAGAAAGCAATATATATCTTCGGGTCTTCATTTTTAATCGGGCTTGAACATTTTTACCCACCATTTGCTGGTTCGTGTGGTGAGGGTGATTTCCATGATCAGCAGAAAAAGTGTGATGGCAATAAATAGCTGGAACCTATCCTCGTAATCGGTGTACATTTTAGAATCAAACATTTTCTTCTCCATTTTATTTATCCGTTCCTGTAAGGACAAAAGACCGATCTCACCCTGACTGGCACGGAGGTATACTCCTCCGCCTGCAGAAGCTATTTCTTCCAATGCGCCCTCGTCCAATTTTGTTACCACCGTATTTCCTTCCCTGTCCTTTCTGAAACCTGTATGAACTTTATTCTTGTAGGTGGGAATAGGGGAGCCTTCGGGGGAACCGATTCCTATGCAATGCACCACGGTTCCTTTTTCGGATACTGATCTGGCTGCGGCAACGGCATCATCATCGTGGGATTCTCCGTCTGAAATTACAATGATGGCTTTATTCTTTCCTTCTTCTGATCCAAAGGAGTTCCCGGCAAGTTCAATGGCGGCACTGATAACGGTACCTTGTGTGGGTACTACATCGCAATCGATATTCTCAGAAAAGAGTTTGGCTGCTGCATAATCGGTGGTGATTGGAAGCTGAACATAGGCCTCGCCTGCAAAAACAATTATTCCGATCCTGTCATTGTTGAGTTTGTCGATGAGTTTTTCAATAGCCTGTTTTGCCTTTTCCAGGCGGTTGGGTCTGAAATCTTCCGCCTTCATGCTGTTGGATACATCCAGGCACACGACAATATCAGACCCCTCGCGTTTCACTTCTTCCAGTTTGGAGCCGATCTGGGGATTCACTAACCCGAAGATCAGGAAGAGCATAGCCAGTGTGAACAGGATAAATTTCTGGATCGGTTTTATGTTGGAAACATCCGGCATCATAAGGGAAAGAATGTTCATTTCTCCGAATTTTTTCAAAGCCTTTCTTCTCCATTTCCGGTTAAGAAGATAGATGAGTACGATCACGGGAATAATTCCAATGGCATACAGGTATTCTATGTTCTCCATGCGTATCATTTATGGCAAACTTCTTAGTATGGTATTGTTAAGGGAAAAATCAAGCAAAAGCAATATTCCGGCAAGGAGTGCGAAGGGAAAGAACTCCTCGGTTCTGCGGGTATGTTTTCGTTCCTCGATGATTGTTTTTTCCATCTTATCGATCTCCTTGTAGATTGAAAGCAGTTTATCATTTCCGGTGGCTCTGAAATATTTTCCTCCGGTTGTTTCCGCAACACCAGTAAGCATTTTTTCGTCAAGGTCAACCGGAACATATTCGAACACATACTGTCCGTTCGGATACATGGCTACAGGTGCCAGCGCTTTCCCCATGGTTCCAACGCCCACGGTATAAACCCTTATTCCGAAGGCTTTGGCAATATCTGCTGCCGTTTGGGGCGCTACGGCTCCCATGTTGTTCACTCCATCCGTCAGGAGGATGATCACTTTGCTTTTCGCCTTGCTGTCCTTGATCCTGCTCACGGCAGTAGCCAGGCCCATTCCAATGGCAGTCCCATCGGCTACCATGCCTGTTTTGATATCGCCCATCAGGTTCTTAATAATCGCATGATCTGTGGTGAGGGGGCATTGAGTAAAACTTTCTCCGCTGAAGATCACAATTCCGATGCGGTCATTAGGTCTTGCCTCCACGAATTCTTTTGCTACCTCTTTCGCTGCTTCCATACGGTTCGGCTTGAAATCTTTGGCGAGCATACTGGCGGAGATGTCAATAGCAAGTATAATATCGATTCCCTCGGTAGTAATATTCTTCCAGCTTGTTTTTGACTGCGGACGTGCAACTGCAACAATGAGTAATCCTATCGCAATCATTTTGAAACCAAACAAGATATGTTTAATGTATTCCTTAAACGATCGGCCGGTGTTGGCTAAATTTGAAAGAGAGGATATTTTGATCTCTCCCCAGTTATTGCGAAGGATATAAGAGGCTGTCAGCAACGGAATCACGATGAGTAACCACAACAACAGGGGTTGGGCAAAGGATATGTTGTTGAAAAAAATCATTCGGATGCCTTCGTATTATCCACAAAATCCTGCACTCTTTCCCCTTGGGGGAGAGTTGGAGCGGGGTCATGTGTTTTTTCTTTCGTTCCTAT
Organism: Bacteroidota bacterium; assembly: GCA_004297845.1. Lineage (GTDB taxonomy): Bacteria > Bacteroidota > Bacteroidia > Palsa-948 > Palsa-948 > Palsa-948. The sequence continues at coordinate 15,154 of SCSP01000211.1, forward strand.
CACAAACTCATAGGCGTTCATCCAGCTTGCTTCGTTCTCATTGGGAAGCGGAACTTCCTTCGCAAACTTTACAAGATCTGACAGGAACAAAATGTTTCGGAGCTTTGTCCTCAATTCCTCACTCAGGTCAATAGTTCGAAATGCGTACATGATCTCATCACTTACCTGTTCCATGGCGTTAATGTAAAATCGTTTTTCAATGTATTGGCGGATAATATCTGAAAGGATGGAGTGATACTCTTTGTATTTGCCATTCTGCCATAATTTTTCTTCTTTTAACTTTTCAAGTTGTTCGAGGGCGATAACGTGGGCCGGAATAACCGGAACAATAATTTTTGGAACCGGTTTCTTCTTTTGTTTTTTTACCAGATAAATTATCAGAAATATCACTCCAGCCAGTAGGGCAACACCGGCAAGACCACCGTAGATGTAGGGAAGCAGTTCTTTCCAGGAAAAGGGAACTTCAATGGGTGGCTTGATGTCTTTTATGGCAACGGTGGTGTCTATCTCAATGGTATTCACGGCAAACAACAGAGGTTCTGTTTCGATAGTTATAGAGGAATCCCCGCTGATTATAAACTTGAAAGGGGGAATGGCATAATATCCTGAATCAAACGAAGTGATGATGAGCGTTTGGCTTTGGGCCATGATGCTCATATCCGATGAATCCGGAATGAAACATTCGGGTTTTGATTGAGAGACAACTTCAATTTCCTTGAGCAGCGTGTCTGCAATTTTTGGAAAATCGATCTTGGTATTTCCCTGGTCGGTCTTATAATCTACCCTCAGTGTTAATTTTGTCTGCTGACCGATGAGGATGGCATTCGTATCGAGTGTGGCGGTGGCAGTTATGTTTTGGGAAAAACCAGAAGTAGACAATAGACAATAGACAATAAACAATAGGGTTATGAGAAATGCAGTTTTTATTTGTATTTCTTTGTCTACTGTATACCGTATACTGTCTACTGTTCTCATCTCTTGCTTTCTCTTTTCTTAAATAAATTCATCAGCGGTTTTATATAGGAATCGGATGTTGAGATTGTTGTTGAGTCAACTCCGCTTTTAGTAAACATTTCTTTCAGCTTGGCATCGCGCTTTACGGAAGTTTTTGAATACTGCTGGCGGATATTGGGATTTCCGGTATCAATCCATTGCAACTTTCCGGTTTCAGCATCAAGGATCCTTACAAGTCCAACATCCGGGAGTTCGTATTCGCGTTTATCGTTTATCCGGAGCGCTACCAAATCGTGTTTTTTATTTGCGATTTTTAACGCATCACTGCCGCGCTTACTTTCCTTAGTGAAAATTTCGTCAATAAAATCTGAGATTAGGAATGCGATGCTTTTTTTCTTGATTACATTGGTGAGATACTGCAGCGCCATATTGATGTCTGTCCCCTTGCCTTCAGGAGTGAAGTTGATCAGTTCGCGGATGATGCGCAGGATATGAGAGCGGCCCTTTTTGGGTGGAATGAACTTTTCTATCCTGTCAGAAAAAAAGATCACGCCTGTTTTATCATTGTTTTGTATTGCTGAAAAAGCGAGTACTGCGCATATTTCTGTGACAAGGTCTTTCTTCAGTTGTTTCTGCGTGCCGAAGTTCTCAGAGGCGCTCACATCCACAATCAGCATTACGGTTAGCTCCCGTTCTTCTTCAAAAACCTTAATATACGGGTGGTTGAAACGCGCAGTAACATTCCAGTCAATGGCACGTATGTCATCTCCCTGTTGGTACTCCCGCACTTCGCTGAAGGCCATGCCCCTTCCTTTGAAAGCGCTGTGGTACTCCCCCGAAAAAATCCGGTTGGAAAGACCCCGGGTCTTTATTTCGATCTTTCTTACGCGTTTTAAAAGTTCTGCTGTTTCCATATTTCTACGGATTACGTATTCCTGAATTACGAATTAACAATCAAACTCAAAATATTAATATTCGCAATTCGTGTCTATTCGTAATTCGGAGTACTAAGGCACTTCAATTGTATTTAAAATCTCACTCACAATATTCTCGGTGGTAATGTTCTCAGCTTCTGCTTCGTAGGTTAATCCAATGCGGTGGCGGAGCACATCGTTACAGATGGCACGAACGTCCTCCGGGATAACATATCCTCTGCGCTTAATAAAGGCGTATGCTTTTGAAGCAAGAGCCAGGTTAATGCTCGCGCGGGGAGACGCACCGTAGCTGATCAATGATTTGTATTTTGAAAGTTTATAATCATCCGGGGTTCTCGTAGCGAATACAATATCAACTATGTATTTTTCGATCTTTTCGTCCATATACACTTCACGGACAATGGATCGTGCTTTTAAAATGTCTTCGGGTTTAAGTATGCGGGCAGGAGCAGGATAGTTTTCTCCTATATTCATACGGATTATCTTCTTTTCTTCTTCTTTATTTGGATATCCGATTACCACTTTCAACATAAAACGGTCTACCTGAGCCTCCGGCAAAGGGTAGGTTCCCTCCTGTTCAATAGGATTTTGTGTGGCAAGGACAAGGAATGGCTGCGGCAGAGGGAAGGTAGTATCTCCAATGGTTACCTGCCTTTCCTGCATGGCTTCAAGCAGTGCACTCTGCACTTTGGCAGGAGCCCGGTTAATTTCATCGGCAAGCACAAAGTTTGAGAAGATAGGTCCCCTGCGGACTGTAAATTCTTCTTTTTTCTGATTATAGATCAGTGTTCCAATGAGATCAGCAGGCAGGAGGTCGGGGGTGAATTGGATACGGCTGAAGTTTGCATGAATGCAGGAAGCAAGAGATTTAATAGCAAGGGTTTTAGCCAGCCCGGGAACCCCTTCCAACAGAATGTGTCCGTTGGAAAGCAAACCGATAATCAACCGGTCCACCATGTATTTTTGCCCTATAATCACCTTGTCCATCTCAAGGTTAATAAGGTCAATAAAAGCGCTCTCGCGCTGAATACGGTCGTTAAGTTCTTTGATATCTATCATAAGCTGTTTGTTGTTTATCCCGTTGGACATTTTTGTTCTACGGGGTTTAGAGGCAAATTTAACGCCTAACTTATACAACGCTTTTTATTAATTTGTTAAAAAATGTTAAGATATACGGTTATTAAGATTATTTTTGATTTTTACATTTGCCATGGATGGTTTTCATATCAATCAATATAAATGAATGGTTATGAAGAATTCAATTTTATCCCTCATTTTTATTTTGATTTTATGCGTTGTTGCTTCCGCTCAGAAAATAGGAATAAAGGCAGGCGGTAATTTTACGAATGTTATAGGAGGTGATAATTCAGCAAGTTCGGGTTCATCGGATAAGCACCTGTATGTTTCCGGCTTTCACGCAGGCGGCTTTGGTGAATTTGATGTTGCCGAGATTGTTTCTCTTCAGGTGGAAGCGGTTTATTCGACAAAAGGATTTAAACAAAAATACAGCACGAGCAGTCTCCTGGTGAATACAACTGAGGAGGTCAAATACACCTATTCATATATTGATATTCCGCTTATCATAAACATTCATTTCGGACAAATGGGTTCCTATATAGGGATTGGACCTCAGGTTTCTTTTCTTGCCGGAGCTCAATGGAATGGCACTCAAACAAATACCTATACGAACACTGCACCACCTCCTCTTACTAATACAAGTTCCAGTTTTACTGTGTCGGGAAAGGATAAAACCGGCTATTCAAAAACGGATTTTGGCGCAATTATTGGAACCGGTTCCAAATGGGATTCCGGAATTGAGTATTGTATTCGTGCCGGATATGGAATTACAAACATAATTGACCCTTCCGCCTCTCTTTCAAATGCTGTGTGGCATAATTTAGTATTTTCTGTTTCTATCGGATATGGATTCGGAACGGGAGGAGGCGGAGGAGGTGACAGATACGGACATAAGTATAATAAAAAAAGAAGATAGTTTAATCAAGAGGAATAATCATGAGACATAAAACATTGTTGATCTGCTTATTTATAGTTTTCACTTTAGGTGTTGAGAGTTCCTTTTCACAGGATTACAAAACCGGCATCGGACTTCGTGGTGGATGGACTTCGGGATTGACCGTGAAGCATTTCATAAAAGAGGGGAGAGCAATTGAAGGAATTTTTTCTTCGGGGTGGAGAAGGTGGCAGGGATATCAGATAACAGCGTTATATGAAATTCATAAGCCGGCATTTACCAAAGATGAGGTGAAAGGTTTTTTTTGGTTCTATGGCGGTGGAGCCCATTTGGGCGGAGGATACAAATATGAACACTGGCATTCCAACTCCGGAAGCAACTATGTAGGGTATTGGCATAAACACGGTTATAATTCATTTGGGGTGGATTTGATTTTCGGACTCGAATATAAAATTGAAGAAATTCCCGTAACTTTAGGGTTAGATGTCAAACCTTTTTTTGAATTTGCAACTGAACCTGATGCCTCTTTTGGTTTTTGGGACAGCGCACTCTCCATTCGTTTTGTTTTTTAGCGCTTGATTCTTCCTGTTGTCGTTTTCTGTATTTTTACCTCCTGTGCTTCACCGCTATTTTATAAAAATCTCATTCGATGGCACCCGTTACAACGGCTGGCAGGTGCAAAAAAACTCTGCAGAAACAATCCAACAAAAGATCAATGAAGGGCTTTCAAAATTGCTGGTTGAAAAGATTGAAGTCTATGGATGCTGCCGTACGGATGCCGGGGTACACGCCAAGGAATTGTTTGCGCATTTTGATTCAAGTAAAAACCTCATTCCGCCAGCAGGGCACACCCTCCTCTCCTTAAACAACCGGGCGAAAAGCGTAGCCCCGATGGCTATTGGGGGGGAGTACACATCGGGGGTCAGGGCTGAGGTTGACTGGCTGCATAAATTTAACTCTGTACTACCAACAGATATTTCCATTGATGGAATTTATTCGGTTGGAGATGATGCCAGTGCACGTTATGATGCATCAGCGAGAACCTATCAATATTTTATTAATAGCAAGCGAAATCCGTTTCTTGTTAATCGATCTTACTACTATTATAGCGAACTCGATATTGCATTAATGAATAGGGCGGCAAAGATTCTAATAAAGAACAAAGATTTTTCTTCTTTCAGTAAAGTAAACACCCAGGTAAAGACGAATATTTGTAAAATCTCAAAAGCGGAATGGGTTAGCACTGAAGATGGATATATGTTTACCATTCGATCAGATCGTTTTCTTCGCGGAATGGTACGCATGATTGTGGGAACCATGATATTGATTGGAAAGCATAAGCTATCAATAAGTGATCTTAAAAAAATCCTTGACAGCAAAGATTGCAGAAATGCGGGAGTATCTGTTCCTGCCTGCGGATTGCATCTTGCTAAAGTAGAATATCCCCAAAAGATATTTAAGAAATGAGCGCGGATATACAGCAAAAATTTTCATTTACCCTTCTTCGCAGGGTTCTTTCCTACATAAAGCCGTATAAAGGAATGTTTGTCTTTGCAGCCATCTCATCCATTGTCTTTGCTTTTGTTTCGCCTGTACGACCATGGATTACTCAATACACGCTTGATAATTGTGTAGTAAAACCCGATAAGGAGATGCTCTTGAACATGACTCTCATTATGATAGGTATTCTGCTTTTTGAAACCTTGCTGCAGTTTTTAAATGAGTACCTGACAGGATGGCTGGGCCAGACGATCATACGGGATATGCGCATAAAACTATTTAACCATATCAATCAGTTACATCTGAAATTCTTTGATAAAACCCCGATCGGAACATTAGTTACCCGGGTGGTTTCGGATATGGAAGCCATTTCGGATATTTTTTCAGAAGGGCTTCTGGTAATACTGGGCGATATTCTGAAATTGCTGGTTATTATTTCTGTTATGTTCTTTTCAAATTGGAAACTTGCCCTCATCAGCCTCTCCATCTTTCCGCTCTTGCTCGCAGGAGCCAACATGTTCAAGAACGGAGTCAACCGGTCATTCAATGATGTTCGAACGCAGATAGCCCGCCTTAATGCATTTGTACAGGAGCATATCACCGGAATGAGTGTGGTGCAGATATTTAACAGGGAAGAAGAAGAGATGAAAAAGTTTAAAAAGATAAATGCAGAACACCGGGATGCTAACATTAAGTCTATTTGGTATTATTCCATTTTTTTTCCTTTCATTGAAATACTTTCTTCAGTTTCCGTAGGCCTGCTGGTATGGTGGGGTGGAAGAGGAATCTTCGACCATGAGTTTTCAGTGGGGCAATTAGTTGCGTTTATCATGTACATTAATATGCTTTTTCGCCCAATACGAATGATCGCTGACCGATTCAATACTCTTCAGATGGGAATTGTTGCGAGCGAGCGAGTGTTTAAAGTGATGGACACGAAAAGTGTAGTGATGGATAGTGGAAAATGTTTAATGGCTAATGGTAATACATCAACCATTAACCATCAACCATTATCCATTGAATTTAAAAATATTTGGTTTGCTTACTCAGGTGAAAATTACGTTCTGAAAAATATTTCTTTTAAAGCCAAACACGGAGAGACTGTTGCGCTCGTAGGAGCTACCGGTTCCGGAAAATCATCCATTGCAAGTCTCATAAACCGATTCTACGAATATTCTAAAGGGGAAATTCTGGTTGATGGAATTAACATTCGTGATTATGAATTAAATTCCCTCAGAAGAAACATTGGAATTGTTTTGCAGGATGTGTTTTTATTTTCTGATACCATTGCGAATAATATATCACTAAGCAATCCTGAAATTAAGCGGGAAGAGATAGTTGAAGCAGCTAAAATGGTTGGCGCGGATGATTTTATTATGCGGCTGCCCGGTGGCTATGATTATAATGTTATGGAACGCGGAGCAACGCTCTCGGTAGGGCAGAGGCAACTCATCTCATTCATACGTGCCTACCTCTACAACCCTGCCATTCTTATTATGGATGAAGCAACTTCGAGTATAGACACCGAATCAGAAATATTGATACAGCGAGCCACAGAAATGTTGACTAAAAAAAGAACAAGTATAATTATTGCCCACCGCCTTGCCACCGTCCAGCGGGCAGATAAGATCATCGTACTGGATAATGGAGAGATTCTTGAATCAGGCACGCACCGCGAACTCCTTGCGCTTAACAAACATTATCGTAAGCTTTACGAATTGCAGTTTGTCCGCCCGAATGAACCTATTCGGACGAGCTAAAGAAATCTTAAGGCTGTTCATCGAAGGGGAACAAACTCACCCAGTTCTCTGTTCTTGCGGACATTATCCCAATTGAAATAACGCCCGTTCATGGCGATATATACGCCCGGAGAAAGTGTTTGCACAAAAGCTAATGCGCTGCCCAGATTGAACAATCCATCTGAACTTCCGAACTTGTAAGGAATAAGCGCTCCTGTTAATACGATAGTCTTTTGCCCCCCGTTTACCCCCCGCCCTAAAGGGAGCTGGTTTACTCCCTTTAGGGCCGGGGTTTGGGCTATCACCTGTGCAGTTTCTACCATTGTGTCAGTACCATGAGTAATGATTATCTTGTCTTCAGTTGCCTGCAGGCAGTTTTCGGAAATGTTGTTCCGGTCTGCATCGGTCATTTTCAGACTGTCTATCATCATAAGAGTGCGTATATCTACAGGCACGCGCGAGCGGCCCAGGGATAGAATTTCTGTAAGGTGAGTGTCCTTGAAAAAGAGTTCGCCATTCAATTCGTTGTACTCCTTATCGAAAGTGCCGCCTGTGACGAATATTTTTATTTTCATATAATTAGTTTTTTTTTGTGATAGCGGAAAGCCCCAAAAAGGTAAGGAGTCCATTTACAATTAGTAATTCATTTCCAAATAGATAACCGTTAAATAATTCCTTTGAATTGGCATCAAGAAAATAACAAACAACAGGAGCAAGCAGACACACCACAGGTACCAACTTATCGATCACGCTGCGTTTTGTAAATATCCCGAAGAAGAATAGACCAAGCAAGGGTCCGTAAGTATATCCTGCAAGCTGAAGAACGGTGTCAATGATCGCCTGTTTGTTCATGACACGGAAAAGAAGAATAACTACAAGGAGTATCACTGCAAAGCCAATATGAGTAAGATGGCGGATGCGTTTCACATTTTCCTCGGAGGCAGAAGTAGAGGTGAGGTGAAAATCAATCATAAAAGAAGTTGTCAGCGTAGTAAGTACCGAATCCGCACTGGAGAAAGTAGCTGCCGTTAATCCCACGATGAAAACAATACCGGCAAACGCTCCCAGATGATCAAGCGCAAGAGTGGGGAAGAGGAAATCTGTTCTGGCTACGGTTACTCCTTTTGCATTTGCATACATATACAATAAAACCCCGAGAGACAGGAAGAACACATTTACGATCACCATCACTAAGCTGAACCAGCGGATGTTCTTTTGTGCATCGCCTAATGAGCGGCAGGATAAATTTTTCTGCATCATGTTCTGGTCCAACCCCGTCATGGCAACGGCAATGAAAATGCCGCCTATGAATTGCTTGGGAAAAAATGATTTTTCCTGCCACTCCCAGAAAAATGTTTGGGTCATGTTGCTGTTGGCCACCGCGTTGAACATATCTTTTATACCAAAGCCCATCTCGTGCGAAATTGCAGCAATGGAAAGCGCTACGCCCAGCAACAGAAAAGCGGATTGAAAAGTATCCGTCCACACCAATGTTTTGATGCCGCCTTTGTACGTGTAAAGCAGTATCAGCGCAATGATAATGCTTACCGACAGCCAGAAAGGAACACCCATCGCATCAAACACAAACAATTGTATAACCGATGCAGTAAGATATAAGCGTGCGGCTGCTCCAAGCATTCGTGAAAGAAGGAAAAAGAAAGAGCCTGTCTTTTGCGAAAACTTTCCAAAGCGTTCCAGCAGGTAAGAATAAATGGAAGTGAGGTTACGGTTGTAATAAAGCGGAAGCAAAACATTTGCAATGAAAAAATACCCAAAGAAATAACCCAATATAACCTGCAGGTATGAAAAGTGAGCAAAGCCCACAGATCCCGGAACGGAGATGAATGTTACTCCCGAAAGCGAATCGCTTATCATGCCAAAAGCTACTGCATACCATGGCGCAGCTTTGTTGGCTAAAAAATAGGATTGATTATTTGCATTTCGGGAAGTGTACCAGGCAATCAGCAGCAAAAAACCAAAGTAACCCGTAATGCAGGAAATAATGAGGGTAGGACTCATACAGCAAAGAAAGGGCTAATGTTTAAAGGTTAATGTCTAATGGCAGAAGGAGTTTGAACAGAGTTGTTCACATATCTGAAACAAGTAACAGGTTGAATGGATTCTGTGGTGCTCACATTGCTGCCAATAGTATAGTTACAAGTATTAGAAGATGTTAATGCTTGTGCATTGGATTTTCTATTTTTATCTGTTGTTGTATATTAGTGTTCTACAACAATCGCATCGCTGATAATGCTTTCCGCGCCATTGTTGAAAACGGCTTTTATCCTGTATTCATAGGTGTTTCCGATGTGGAGAGTGTTGTCTTCAAACGCAGAAACAGGAAAGGCAATGGTTTTGATGATTGTTAAGTGTTCATTTATTTTCGCGCGATAGATTATAAATTTCTCTATTTCCTTTTCAGGGTAATTCCATTGCAGGTTTATCGTTTTTTTACTTCTGTCAACCCCTGCCTTTATATCGGTTATTTTTTTTCTAAAACCTGTTTCAAAAAATAGGTATGGAACATTTGAAACGGAGAGGTTGTCATCTTCATCCATGGCTATAATTTTATACTTATAGCCAACGCCAAATTCCACAAGAGTGTCAATGAATGAGGTTGTTGTATCTGCATTACTCCATGCTTTAATTTTAATGTCAGAATTTGTCTTTTCATCCTGATGATATAATACGTACTGTTTTACATCCTCGCTGTTGCTTGGTATCCAGGATGCGCTAATGCCATTTTGCATGATCTGTAGTTTTTTTATTATAGCTGGAATGGGTGGGATTGTATCCGGGCGTTTAACTTCTATAGCTTTTGAAAGCTCGGAACTGTTGAAGTTGTTATCTGTGGCAACTACTGAATAATATATTTTCTTGCTTAGGGTTTTTAAATTCAGCTTGTCCTTATAAGATGCACTTCTTGCAAAATCATTATTAATCTGAACAAATTCTTCTGTAAGGGCATTGGCTTTGTAAATTTTATATCCCTGAACATCATTTTCAGGATTTTTATCCCAAGTAATTTCAACATTTCCTTTTGTATCCACTTTTGCTTTAATGCCTGTTGGAACAAGTGGTGGAATTGTAT
>SCSP01000212.1 GCA_004297845.1 Bacteroidota bacterium
GTTTTCCAGGACTCCTTCCAGCACAGAGATGGCTTTGTCCTTGTCAAGCACGGAATAATTGATGACTAAGGAATTGTAATAGAAAAAAACGAACTTGTCGTATAAAAGCATGTCGTATTCCTTCATGGCTTCGTTCATCGCTTCGGCATAAATAAGAGAATCCTGGTATTTTTTATTCTTGAAGATCACATTTACCATATAATGAAGCATCTGGAGCTTTATGTTATGATTCTCTTTATGGAAGATTTTGTCCTGCAGAAATTCCTTGTATGTTTTCAGTAAATATGCCTCGAGCGTTTCATACTCGTGCCGTTGCAGTAATATCTGTGTTACGGCAGCATATATCTTAAATCTCAGCTTGGGACTTTTCTTAACGCTTTTATCCCGAGAAAACGTATTCACCGTTTTTTCCAGCATCATAAGGATAGGATTTCCTTTTTCAGAAAAATTCTGTGATGTTTTGAGTCGGTAGTAAACGGCTGCTAAAATATTGTCTACTTCCAAAATACTTGCTGAAAGCTTACGCGCTTCTTCTCTCTTCCGGATGTATTCTTCCGGGTTAATATCTAAAAGTTCATGCGAAAGCTTTACATACTCTCCGAAAACAATATCTAACAGTTCGTAATTCTCAATTCTCCTTGCCTCTGACTCGGCTTTCTTTAAAAAATGTTGCGCTATGGCAAATTGATTTCTCATAAAAAATAAGCGCACCAGGAATAGCAAATGGTGTATATACAGCAGATCATCCTTATAACAATACTGAACCGTTAATGAGCGTGAAACATCGTGGGTAAGGCGGTTCTTCAGGGAATAAAACGCATTCTTGTCCCGTTTGCCATATAGCTTCTTAAAAATGAGGTCATCATCATATTGTTCCTGCGAATCCCGGATATAATCAAGTAAAATCAGGTCTTTCCGCTCAGATCCCATATCGTGCCGGGAGCTGAACAGCTTATAAAAACGCAGATCTTCTTTATTAAGATTCAGCACTATTTGGTTCAGGATATCCATAGGAAGACAACAAATATATACATTTTGAACGGGCAAGAAAGATAGAAATTATTGACCATACAGCAGGTCCTTTGTGTTATCTTTGTTATAAGAAAAAAGAAAAACATCACAGATGAAAACAATCAAACTCCTTCCGATTTTAATATTCACCCTGCATGGGCTGAATGTTAAAGCCCAACAACTCACGGTTTCCATAAGCGGAAACACCGCTATTTGCTCAGGAAAATGCGCAACGCTCGTTGCCTTCGGACAGGGGGGGGCAGCCCCTTACAACTATTTGTGGACTACAGGCGAAACCACGCAAATAATAGTTGCATGCCCTACCGTTACCACTTCTTACACAGTAACTATGACGGATACAACAGTCCAAACGGGACACGCATCGGCTACGGTTCTTCTTACTAATTGTGACTTGCAGACAACACTCAATTATTTCCCCGACACCGCTTATTGGGGAGATACCGCTTCTGTTATCGCCACTATAACAAACACGGGGAGTACAACTTATTCCGGCTACGTGAATATTTATTACACAACGGATACCATTGCATTCTCTCCCGTACAACTTTGCGGTATACAATCGGTAACATTAGCTCCTAACTCTTCTGACAGCGTTCAAATTACCTGTGTCATTACATTTGACTCAACGTATTTTTATCAGGGAGATAATATTGTAGTGGTCTGGTCATCCGGAAATGCAAGGACTGCGGCTGATTCGGTATGGACCCATGTTTATCTCCAAACACCGGCAGGCGTTCACGAAAACAATCCGAATGCCTCCCTTATGATTTCTCCTTCGCCTGCAAAGGATTTTATACAGATCAAAATGAAGAGCGTTGTCCCGTCAAACGGTATGTTGCAGCAAATAAAAATTACAGACGTCTTTGGAAGAACAATGTACGCAGCGCCTTTCCCTGACGGAGAAGGTCAAAAAATAAACATTAAGCATTTGCCTGCCGGCATCTATTTCCTGGAACTTATGTACGGCAATAGAAAGAAATCTGTTCAGAAATTTGTACGGTCGGATTGAAATTACCGGCATGCTCTCTCTCTGTAGTTTCTTTGTGTCCTTTGAGGGCTTTGTAGCCCTGTAACCTCTGTGGTTATGGCTGTTTTATTCTCCACGTTCTTCCTGCATTTTCCGTAAATTCGCTCCTGAAAATGCCTGTAGCCAACCTTCCTCCCGATAGCTATCAAGATATTTATTGCAACTCCCTTAGGCGCTATTCCCGGCTCAAAACAAGAGTAGTGATGATTGGTGATTTAGGAATAGGAGGAGGAAACCCTATCCGTATCCAGTTCATGACCACTACTGATACGATGGACACGATCAAAACCGTTGAGCAGAGTCAATGTATTAGAACTTACGCACTGTTTTGTGGCTAAAGCCAATTTTTCGGCTGTTTCAATAGCCACGACCTTAAGGTCGTGGCAAATAGTATGATACAAATATGGACTTTAGTCCAATATGCATAAGTCCTGTGAATGATTAATACAGACGGGAGTCAATGAGAATCGGTACGCCAAGCATTAACGAAGCACAAAATCTAAATACATAAAAAAAACAAGCCACGCTTTCAAAGATGAAAGCGTGGCTTGTTAGAAAAAACTATTGCTATTTCCTGATCACCTGGATTTTCTTCATTGCGACTCCTACATCGCAACTGATTTTCATCTGGTACATCCCTGCAGGAAGAGAAGATACATCTAATTTCAAATTTTGTTTTACGTTTTTAACGGTCATCGCGTTTTGTCCAAGGAGATTAAGCAGTTCAACGGAAACATTCTCAATGCCTGATGGAAGAGTAATCGTAAATTCCTTGTCCGCAGGATTCGGGAAAACGGAAATTAAATCAGCATTCAGGTAGGATGGAATGCCGAGCATAGCCGGGTCAAAGTAAACATCCTCTCCAATGGCATTCAAAGAAATAACACGGCCTGTTGCTGTGATCGCTTTTACACCGGTAATCATAAGCGGTATATTTCCTGGGTTTACGGAAGTAACAGGCGTGGTGCGGAAAGTGAAGGTGCCGATTTTACCATTGCCGCCAAACGCATTGCTATGGTTGCTGCGTGTAAGCGCCAGATCAATCTTTCCGGAAGAAAACAGATTCTTTTGCAACGAAATCATGTTACTTCCAATAACGCCTAACCAAGAAGTCGAAAAATTTGCTCCCGTGTTAAAAGCATTAAGGTAAGTGGGATCGTAGGTAATAGAAAAGGCAATCGCGTAAATGCTATCTACCGGCATGGTGTTTTTTCCAAGCAGGATGTCCACATTCACAAGAGAATTTGGTCCAATGGAATCGGCAGTTGTCACCAGATACATATCCGGTAACGCATTGTTATACACGGGCTGCTGGATTTTGAACGGATGCGTGCTGCCATAATTCAAAGAAATGGCAAGCGTATCGTCTGCATTCACTACTCCATCGCCATTGCAATCGGAATGTTTGTAGTTTGCTCCGAGTGTGAAAGACTGAGCCCAATCAGCAGAGGACTGTGCTATCCAGTTATTGGAAGCGCCCGAACGTGCTGTGCCTGTTGCACCATAAGCAAGCCCTAAAGAAAGCAAATCCACATTGTTCGCGTTCAAATCGTAATCGCAGTCACCGGGCCACACATTGGCAATGAGCGATCCAAAACAGGAACCATCTAAATATGTATAACCCATGTGTCCGCCATACGCGCAGTCAAAGTTGGCAAACTCAAGGGTAACTGCTTGCCCTACATAAGCAGAAAGATTAATGCTCAGTCCCTGCCATCTTCTATATACAATGGGGGAACCATTTGGTCCCATATTAGTAGAGACGATGAAGGGATAGGCCGGATCCATAGCGTAAATCGTCTGAGAAAGGGTTGCATCTTTTTGCCCGTTTGCGTCATATACATTCACCATAAATCCAGGCTGTTCTATTAATAGATGCCCTGGATCTTCATATACACCTGCAAATTGATAAGTGAAAACCGTATCATTTGTTGTTACTCCAGTAAATGAAATCTTCAGCCCTTCTGCTCCAAAACCATTATTAGCATTACCAAGGCGAACAGAAAAATTACCTCCGTTGGGAGCCAGCGTGGTCATAAACACATCCGGCTGTCCGGTGGTCGGGTCAATGGCAAGAGTATCCAGGGTATTGATGGTAATAATGGTGTGCTGATCGGTACTGGAAGCGGGAGCATCATTTGGTCCCTGAATCAATCCTCCCGTCCAGCTAATATTACCTCCACCGCCATTTGCATTGTTGCCCGATTCACCTGTAAAATTACTGAAGTCGCCATCCTCAAAATCGCGGTTGTTGCAAGCGGAGTTCCCTATTAAAAAATTCACACAACCTGTGCAGCCGTTTGCATCTGTTACACAAACAGCATAATTGCCGGGAACAAGACCGGTAGCAGTTTGGGTATTTTGTGTTGGATTTGTATTCCACAAATAAACGTATGGTTGTATACCGCCCGAAGCAACAGCAGATGCAGTGCCAGCGCTGCTATTTGTCTGAACACCAACTGTGGGTCCACCAGATTGTGTAGTTGCACTGCCATAACAACCGTTTGCATCCGTACTCCCTACAGAATATTGCGTGGATGTTGTGGAATTAACTGCTATACATGCTGAAGTTTGACCACCAGGATACCATAAATAATTTGTTCCGCCTGAGGCGCATAAAGTTGTTGTTCCACAACTAACGCTTGATCCTGAAATAGTTATTGTAGGTGTAGGATTTACCGATACCGGAATAACATCCGCTGCAGTACAACCATTTGCATCTGTAACCGAAAATGAATAACTTGTACTAACTGTTGGACAAATAGTTATTGCAGCTGTGGTTGCTCCGGTACTCCATTGATAATTGTAAGGAGGAGTTCCACCGGATAACCCCGTATTTATAGAATCGCAATACCCGAAACAAATTTGTATAAGAGGTAGAGTACTCACAAAAGGCGGGGGTTGTGAAATAGTAACTATTGGTGTTGCTGTTGCGCTATTGGCATCTGTTACAACCACGGTGTGTGTTCCTGCTGATAATCCTGAAGCAGTTTGTGTGGTTTGTCCTGAAGGACTCCATACATAATTGTAAGGAGCTGTTCCGCAAGAAGCAATTGCAGTTGCACTTCCGTTGGTATTTCCATAGCAACTAACATTCGTTGCAGAAACCGAAACAAAGAGAGAATTGATCACAGTTATGGTTGCAACATCTGTGGCTGTATTGCTTGCAGCATCTGTAACAAGAACTGTATAGGTGGTGGTAACAGTAGGATTAGCCACTGGAGTAGTACAATTAGTACAAGACAAATCATTGGTGGGGATCCATTGATAAGTATATGGAACCGTGCCCCCTGCTGCATTAGCAGACAGAGTAGTGACACTACCAGCGCAAATGGTTACTGAAGCACCAACATTAACCGATAACCCCGAAGGATTAACAAGTGATGTCAGGTAAGTTGTAATGGCGCTTTGTGCTCTCGTTTTCTGATCCTGCGTGAACATATTCACGCATGCATCATCAGAATAATCCAAATAATTCATAAACATAATGCCGGGAGCAGAAGAACTACAGGCATCGGTTACCGGAAAAACAGAGCACCCAAATGAAGAACCTCCCTGGTTTGGCGTGTCATTGCAATAATCATCTCCCGTGCAGGCGCTGCCATCATCTCCCCATATATGGCGAAGTGTAAAGCAATGTGCTATTTCATGTGTCATCGTTCTGTTTAAATTGAACGGAGCACAACTTCCGGTTCCCGGAACAGTACAATAATGAATGACTGTCCCGAAAGTAGTAGTAACAGGAGGAAAGGCGCTATATCCAAGCAGGCTGCTGCCTAAATTACATATCCATATATTAAAATATTTGTTTACATCCCATGGATCGTCTCCTCCCTGTGCACTGCTTTTTACGTTATCGTTAGTAGTAAAGCTGGATACAGTTGTTGATTTATGCACGATCCCGGTTGTAGGGTTTCCGTTAGGGTCTAAAGTAGCAAGAGAAAATTGGATTTCCATATCCGCAGCTATCGGCTGCCATACTGAAGGAGTATTCGCTGCATCAGCATTTTGCCTTCTGTAATCCTTATTTAAAAGATCTATTGCATTTATTACCTGAGCATCCGTTAGATTTTGTGCCGCAGTATTATACATTATATGCACAACAACAGGAATAGTAAAAAGTGATTGGGTGGTGGGTAAATTTTTAGTGCTTGCAATAGCTGTGTGGATTGCCTGCTCCATTTGCTGGCGTTTCGCATCAAAATTCGGATCTTGCGAACGCAGATATTGTTCATACTGCATCTGTCCGCATCGCATGCTTTGAGTCCAGTTGTTTTGAGCGCTCAGTCCGCTCATGGCTTGCACTCCCGCAAGCGCCAATGAACATAGAAATAATTTGTTTTTCATTTGTTTATTTTGTTTTGTTTTTTATTGTTCGAGATACGATTTATTTCTTTTTCTGATACAAAGGTGCGGCCAATGCAGTTAACAACCAAACTGAAAAATCAAAAATATTACTCGTTCAAAAATAAAGAGTGAGGAAAATGGGTATCTACTCAGTTCCTTCTATGAAGGGTACTGTTGCATTATCCCCTTCAGAGTATGGAAAAATTTCTTACGCGGATGAGCCTTTATCCGCATCCACCTTTTTCCTCAACCAATCATGATAACTAATGATTTCGGCATCTTCTGTCCTTTCCTCTTTATGGACAAGAAACTTCTTTATGCGGGATTGCAACTCCCCGCTTTTTTCCATTCCTTCCGAGTGTATCATATATTTCACAATGCCCATGAATTCTTTTTCCCGATTG
>SCSP01000213.1 GCA_004297845.1 Bacteroidota bacterium
AACTGGTTGGTTGGTTTAGGTCACTTTAGGTCTTTTTGGAGGGTTTTGTTACCTCCTTGTTACCCGCAATATTCTCAAAGGTTCATGAAGGTTCAAGAATGAAACAAAACCCATTCCGGTAGTCGATCTTCGTCCTGATAAAGGTGGCCTCTCCTCCAAGAAGTATGTTTGAAGTTAGCCTGATTGAAAATTCATTTTCATCTTTGGTCAAAAACGCTCCGTCAGTAATCAATACGGCATTATTCAGACCTTATATCTGGGAAACAAAAAATAATTTAATGATGATAGTTTTTGCTCTGGAAAATTCCTTTATGTTAATTTTTATTCTTTTACTTCTGTATAAATTCAAAATAATATTTTTATTCTCCAATATATTTTCACACCCGTTTCTTATTTTCTCTGTTTTCTTTGTTTTGATTTTCTCCTTCATTGTTGGTATTTCTACGAATAATTTTGGAACCTTGGCACGCTTTAGAATCCCGATCATGCCGTTTTACATCGCAAGCTGCTTTATCTTAAATGAAATACATAAGACGAGATATTCCCGCTCGAATAGCTTAAAATAGGTGATTTTGCATGTTTTTTTTAATTTGCCATATATCAAGGCAATTTATTAAGTTTGTATATGCGATATGGGTCACATTTCAGCCCTTATTGCAGACAAAAACTATAAAATGGCATGGAGATTATAAATTATAACTATGTAGAAAATTACCTTCTGGCTCAACAGGCAAAGGGTATCTATTGGTTTGTTCCTGATGAGTTATGCAAAGCCTTTCAAGCTTCCCCTAACGCCATTAAAAAAACTCTCCAGAGGTTACACGCTAAAAAGAAAGTGGTAAGAATCAGGCGGGAGTTTTATGTTATTATTCCCCCTGAATATTCCGCAACAGGGATTCTTCCTGCTTCACTTTATATTCATGCGCTGATGAAATTCCTAAAGCGTGATTATTATGTAGGTTTGTATAGTGCTGCTGCTCTTCATGGAGCATCTCATCAACAGCCACAGGATTTTTGTGTTGTAACAAAAAAACCATTTTTAAGGAACATTAGAAATAAAAAAGTTGTGATCCATTTTGCAATAAAAAAGGAATGGGATAGCAAAGACGTTATTGAGAAAAAATCGGATACTGGTTATATTAAAGTTTCTTCACCGGAACTTACTGCACTTGATGTAGTGTATTTTCAGGATAATGTTGGAGGGTTAAACAGGGTTGCAACGATACTTGACGAATTAGCCGAAGAAATTAATTCGGAAAAACTTACAGAAACAGCAGGGCGATACGGACAAATTGCAACCGTACAGAGGTTGGGATATTTTCTTGAAGAGGTGTTGCAACATAAAGACAAAACCGAGCCATTATATAATTGGCTGAAAAAGCAAGTCGATTATCCTGTATTTTTGAAGGCAGGAAAAAAAATAAAAAGAATGAACACTAATAACCGATGGAAAGTGATCAAGAACTTTTCTCCTGAAAGCGATTTATGATAGCACGCTCACATATTAACGCATGGAGAACAACTGCACCTTGGCAAGACAATGAGCAGGTAGAACAAGACCTTATTATTTGCAGGTCATTGGTAGAGATTTTTTCAGATGAAGTATTGAGTAAAAACCTTGCTTTCAGAGGAGGAACAGCGTTACATAAACTTCATACTACTGCTCAGACAAGGTATTCGGAGGATATTGATCTCGTTCAGATAAAAGCAGAGCCGATCGGCAATATCATTGATTGTTTGAGGGATAAATTGTCATTCTTAGGAACGCCAAAAATCAATCAAAAGTCGTTCAATAATACCATTGTTTTCAAATATGAATCTGAAATTGCCCCTGTGAGAACAATGAAATTGAAAGTTGAAATAAATTGCAGAGAACATTTTTCGGTTTATGGCTATAAGAAGTTGCCCTTTTCTGTTTCATCAGAATGGTTTAAAGGAAAATGTGATATAACCACCTTTGAATTGGACGATTTGCTTGGAACAAAGGTTAGGGCATTGTACCAACGTAAAAAGGGAAGGGATTTATTTGATTTGTTTTACGTCCTGACTGAAACAAAAGCAAACCCGAAAAGAATTGCTCACGCCTTTCATAAATACATGGAGCATGAAGGGCATAAGGTATCACAAAGGGAATTTATACTAAACATGGAAAAGAAAATGAAGGAAGTTGAATTCACCAACGACATGAAAAACTTACTCAGACCTGAGGTGAATTTCGACATGGGAAAGGCTTGGGATTTAGTGCGGAAAGATTTGATAGAGTTGTTATAAATAAAAGCGAAAAATGAATTAGGTATTTACAGGAAAGTATTTATATTTTCCTTATGTTCCTTTGAAATGTTGCAGGGTTTCTCATAGGGGAAAATCTAAATCCTCCTAAAAGAACCTAAAAGTTTGTCCAGTAACAAATTTGATGTAATTAGGTATAAAATGTTACCTGCTTGTTACTCACCCTACCTACAAATTCTCCTAACTGTTTGAACATTAGGACGAACAGCCGATAATGCGAATATCCGAAAGAATTTCTCGTAATAATTTTTACCTTCGCTGAAACAACTAACCTATGAAAAACTTCATGCTTTTTTTTGCGGGAATCATGATTGCAATACCTTCTTTCTCTCAGAAAAAATCCTTTTATGATTTTAAAGTGAAGGATATTGACGGAAACGAAGTGGATATTAAAAAATACAAGGGAAAAAAGGTACTAGTGGTGAACGTGGCATCTGAGTGCGGATACACTCCCCAGTACAAGGAATTGGAGTGGCTTTATAAAAATTACAAAGACAGCAACCTGGTAATACTCGGTTTCCCCTGCAATGATTTCAGCGAACAGGAGCCAAAAGGCGAGAAGGAAATAAAGGCTTTCTGTCAGAAAAATTACGGAGTTACTTTTCCCATGATGTCAAAGATTGTTATTAAAGGAAAGGATGGCCATCCCTTCTATAAATGGTTGCAGAATAAGTCTGAAAACGGAGTTCAGGACAATGAAGTAAAGTGGAACTTCAATAAATTCATGATCAGCGAAGACGGAAGTTTTCAGGGATACTTACCCTCTAAGATACTTCCTAACGACCGTATTATTATAGATTGGATAATGGACAGATAAATTCAATGTATGATGCAGAAAAACATATTAACAACCATCCTCGTTCCGAGATCCTTCTGTTATTTTTTTAGTACGTTTGCCCTGTTTTCCTTAAATGCTGAAATTATTCAGGAATATGGGTAAGATGTTGCACTCAACCAACTTGAAAGAAGGAGATAAAGCCCCTGCTTTTTCTTTCACTGATACGGACGGAAAACGTGTTTCTTTGAAGGATCTGGCTGGAAAAAAGGTCATTCTTTACTTCTATCCTAAAGATGATACTCCCGGATGTACGGCTGAATCCTGCAACCTGCGTGATAATTACAGCAGTCTGAAAAGAAAAGGATATGAGGTGATAGGAGTTAGCAAGGACGATGAAAAATCCCATAACAAGTTTGTAAAAAAATTCAAACTTCCTTTTCCCCTGATTCCGGATACCGAAAAGGAAATAATCAAAGACTATGATGTGTGGGGAGAGAAAAAATTCATGGGAAGAATTTTTGACGGAATTGTTCGTACTACTTTTTTAATTAATGAAAAAGGAAAAATTGAAAAAATATTTCGAAAAGTGGATAATGAAAATCATACAGAACAAATTTGCCCCGACCCTAAAGGGAAGAAAGGCAAATGACAAATGCAAGTAACGAATTAATAACCAAAACCAACACAATCCTCTCCCTTTAGGGCAGGGGCAAAACACAACAACCAAATGGCAACAAAAGAAGCACCTGTAAAGGAAAAAGAAGTAATCAAAGAAAAACACGTATTAGCGGCTCCGGCCAAAAATACAGAGTCCGTTTTACAGCGGACAAATGTAGAAGCGAACAAAGAAAAATTGAAAGCGCTTCAGCTTACCATTGATAAACTGGAAAAGACCTACGGAAAAGGCACCATTATGAAAATGCAGGCCGATGCAGCAATTGAAAAGGTGGATGCGATACCAACAGGTTCGCTTGGCTTGGATGTGGCGCTGGGAGTTGGCGGTTTCCCGCGCGGAAGGATCATTGAGATATATGGTCCTGAATCTTCAGGAAAAACTACGCTCTCGCTCCATGCGATTGCTGAAGCACAGAAGAGAGGAGGCATTGCCGCGTTTGTGGATGCCGAACATGCGTTTGACAGAACCTATGCAAAAAAACTTGGAATAAATTTGGAAGACCTTTTGATTTCTCAGCCCGATAATGGAGAACAGGCGCTCGAGATCACAGAAAACCTTATCCGTTCCGGAGCGATAGATATTATCGTCATTGATTCCGTTGCTGCTCTCACACCCAAGGCAGAGATTGAAGGTGAGATGGGCGATTCAAAAATGGGTTTGCATGCGCGTCTGATGTCGCAGGCAATGCGTAAACTTACAGGTACAATAAGCAAAACAAAATGCTGCGTTATTTTTATCAATCAGCTCCGCGAAAAGATCGGAGTGATGTTTGGAAACCCTGAAACAACAACAGGAGGAAATGCTTTAAAGTTTTACGCATCCGTTCGAATTGATATTCGCAGGATAGGACAGATAAAAGAAGGCGATGTTGTAATTGGCAACCGGGCCCGTGTAAAAGTTGCGAAGAACAAGGTAGCTCCTCCTTTCCGTCTTGCTGAGTTTGATATTCTCTTCGGGAAGGGAATATCCAAAGTGGGCGAAATTATCGACATTGGAGCAATGCACGAAATAATCAAAAAGAGCGGTTCCTGGTTCAGTTACGGAGATACCAAACTCGGACAGGGCAGAGATGCTGTGAAGGAGGTTTTTGATCACAATCCGGAGCTTGCGTTGGAGATCGAAAACAAGATCAAAGAAGCGTTGATTAAGGAAGCCTAAAAATTCAATGTACCGGGTTCCATGTTCCATGTTAAGGGCTGTTTGTTTGTCTATTGCCTGTTGCCCATTGTCTATTCTCTTTTTTTCCTGCGGCAATGAAGAAGGTGAACAGCAAGCGGTTTCATCCAACGATTCCACCCCGGCTGACATCCGGGCCATTAACGAGAAGATAAACAGCGACCGCAATAATCCGAATCTGTATGTTGAGCGTTCCAAGGCTTATTTAGCACATAAAGATTTTGAGGCCGCCATCAGCGATATGAAGATCGCGCTGAGCATAGACAGTTCGAAAGCTTCGTATTACATTTTTCTTTCCGACCTGTATTTTACACAGAACAAAACACGCGACACACGCGATATGCTGCGCAGGGCAATGCAACTTGATACCGGTAATGCCGAAGCGATGATGAAATACAGCCAGTTGTTTTATCTGCTCCGAAAATACGATACAGCCATATTCTTCATTAACCGCAGTTTGCATTTTGACCGTGCAAATGCCACCGCTAATTTCCAAAAGGGTATGATCCTCAAAGAGGCGGGCGATACGGCAAAATCCATTTTAGGATTTCAGTCTGCTGTTGAATTAAATCCCGATTATTTTGACGCTTACATGCAGCTGGGAATTCTTTTTTCTATAAAGAAAAACCCTCTGGCTGTGGAATATTTCAATACCGCCCTGAAAATAGAACCCAAAAGCATTGAAGCTCTTTATGGGATGGGAAAATTTTTGCAGGATGCCGGACAGTACGATAACGCATTAAAATCTTATGAAAACCTGCTTGCCATTTCTCCTGAAAACCCGGATGCGGTATTCAATATGGGCGCTGTTTATTATGAACAGAAAAAATTTAAAGAAGCAATAAAGATGTTCGAACGTACGCTGCAACGGGATGTAAATTTCCATCGGGGCTATTACGGAAGGGGAAGATGCTATGAAGCGTTGGGAGAAAAGCAAAAAGCAATGGATGATTACAGGCATTGTCTTGCCATCAAGCCGGATTTTGACCTGGCGGCCATTCAGCTCGATATAGCCTTAAGAAAAAAATAAGTTTGATCTTGTTCTGAAAACCTGTATTTATCAATTCAAGCGGAAAATTGATTATATTCATAACAATCCTGTAAAAGAAAGAGTTGTTGCTGAGCCTCAAGAATACCCTGTTGAGCGTAGCATATTAAAAAGGAAAGATGTTCAGCGTAGCGTCCCGCTACGCTGCTGTATCCGCGGCATCCTGCCGCACTTGCATAAAATAGTTTTACTTTTACCAAATGCCAACCGGTTATCAAATACAAAATCAGGATCGTGCGCATTATCTAACGCTTCAAATAGTGGAATG
>SCSP01000214.1 GCA_004297845.1 Bacteroidota bacterium
CGCTCGAATCCAGCTCCGCTTCCTTCCCCAATTTTTTAACAGAGGTAATGTATACGGGGGGAATATGTTTGTTGTCCGACACATTATCAGGATAAAAGGCATTGAAACCATTCAGTCCGCCAAAGAACATTTCACCGGTTTGCGTATTTAAAAAATAGGCTCCCTGGGCAAACTCATCACCCTGCAAACCATCGTGAACAGTAAAATTTTTGAACGCGATTCCGTCTGTGTTATCAACTTTAGGATTAAAACGGGAAATACCTTTGTTAGTACTTATCCATAAATTACCTCGCTTATCACCCAGTACGCCCCATACGTTTCTGTTTGGCAATCCATCTTTTTCGTTGTATTGGGTAAAGGTCTGACTCTTAACATCAAATTTATTCAACCCGTTAGCAGTGCCTATCCACAGGTTTCCTTTCCGATCGTCAAAAACACAGTTTACCGTGTTATTGCTGATAGAATTTGCATTCTTTTCATGTTTATAAACTGTCACTTTTTGAGAACTGCAATCAAGTATATTCAAGCCTTCTCCAGCTGTCCCGATCCAAATTCTTCTGTCTTTATCTTCATACACACAGTAAATATTATCTGAGCTTAAACCATCTTTTTTGGTGTAAGCGGTAAGTTGCCTGGCAGTTTTGCTATAGGAATAAAGTCCGCGACCCCCATATGTTCCTATCCATATCATATCTCCGTAGCCCTGGGCCATGCAGGTAATTGTACCCTTTTCAACCAAGCGCGTCATCTTTTTAGTTTGCTTGTCAAATGTGTTCAATCCCCCGCCCCAGGTTCCAACCCATATCAACCCATCCTTATCCTCAAATAGGGAAAGAACGCTGTTGTTCCTCGCGCTGGAAAGAGAATTGTCTTTGCCATCACCGTAATTATTATAAGTATTGGTAACCCGGTCAATAGTGGTAATGCCGCCATGCATGGTTCCTACCCAAATGAGACCGTCCTTATCCTGAAGGATGCCAAAGGTGGCACTGGACTGGAATTTATCTTTGTTGGCAAGGTCCTTATGAAAATGCTTGAAACGTGCTGCATTGGGAAAATAAACACTTATGCCTCCGCCTTCTGTTCCCACCCATACATTTCCCTCTACATCTTTATAAATACAGTTTATACCATCCATGCTCAGACTTTGAAAATCATATTCATTGAACCGATAGGCAGACACAGTGCCCGCCTGCCAATTCACACAGGAAATTCCCCTGTTCTCGGTTCCTATCCACAAGGCCCCTTTATTATCAAAACACAAAGACGAGATGCGGTTTTCAGGGATCTTACTGTTGACCTTTTCTGCCGAATGCAAGAATCGCTGCAGGAATTTTTTTGTTTCAGGGTTGAAGTTTGCCAATCCCCCATTATCAGTACCGATCCATAACATTCCTTCTTTGTCTTCAACCAGACATTTGACATCGTTGTAATCATGGTCGCCTATTCCGTCCGGAGAACTGTCCAGAAAGCAGGTAAAGGTCTTTTTCTCCCTGTCAAACAAATTCAATCCACCGTCAAGCGTACAAATCCATAATCTGGCATTTTTATCTTCATAAACAGATTCTACTTTAAAACCTGTAAGGCTTTTTGGATTATCTGTTTCGTGAACATATTTCTCAAACACATTGTTCTTTCCGTCAAAAGAGTTGAGACCGAAATTTGTGCCTACCCAGTATGTTCCCTGCTTATCTTCAAAGATGCATTTCACATGGTTACCGCTGATCGTTCTTTTATCATTGGGATCATTTTCATAACGGTCTATCCTGTTAAGAAACGGATTTATAGAATTCAGCCCTCCACCTTTTGTTCCGATCCAGAGGATCCCCTTGCTGTCTTCAAATATGGATTCAATGAAATTACTGGACAGGGAATTTGAGTCTGACGGATCGTGCTTATATACGATCATGTCATTTTCATACCCGTTGTATTTATTCAGTCCGTCCTGCGTTCCGAACCACATAAAACCTTTGCTATCCTGCAAAATACAATTTACAGATGCTTGAGAAAGACCTTGTTCAGAACCAATGCGTGTGAATTTTACATCCTGGGAAATGCTGTACAAAGTACAAAGTACAAAGTATAAAGTACAAAACACAATACATAATCTACAATCTTTCATTCTTTCGAAGTTTTTTAACTGAAAATATAATATTGGACTTTGCCGATAATTCCAACAATACTTCATCCCCGCTTTGAAGATAATCAAAATCGGAATTATCCAGAAGAATATCTTCCTTCCCAAATGGTTTGT
>SCSP01000215.1 GCA_004297845.1 Bacteroidota bacterium
GCCGAATTTACCAGCAATCAATATTTCTCTGATGAAGCCGAATCCTTTGCTCACAATAGAAGAAAAAATGAGCAGGAAGGTTGCAGATATCCATGTTTGTGTGGATATTTTTTTGTCTCCGTTAAACATATTTATCGGTTATTCATTGCGCTTATACAGAGTTAAAAGGCAGTACGGACGTTTATTTTGTCGGATATAGGATTTTAAAGTTGACAGTAAACTTTTTCCGTGGTTTAAATCTTTAGGTTGGTTTTCTGTGATGGATGATTCGTTACTGATTTTATTTTCACTTTTTTCTGTATAACCACACTGCGGACAAACAGTATTGGGTTTTGGTTTTATGCCTATCAGGGGGGTCAAAAAATTAACAAAAGACGGGTAATCACTAATCAGCGGGCCACATTCAATGCAAGAAACAGGAGAGAATTTTTTGAAAAGTTTTTGAAGCTTGGATATATCAAATGACCTTACATGATAATCGGGATTAAACAGGCATCTGCAATAACTGCACTTAACAAATGCCTGCTTAAGCATTTGGTTATTGGGAACGCTCACAGCAATATATTTTCGGCTTACACGCTCAATTTCGCTTACTGATTTTGGAAAAATATCTGATGGCAGATGCTCCAATACTTCGAAAGAGGTAACAAGGTCAAAGCTGGAGGAAGGAAATGGTAATTCTTCAACGCTACAGGCAATGGTTTTACATTTTACATTCTTTAAGGCTTCGCTGACAATATCCACTCCGGTTTTTTCATACGTATCAGGTAATGAATTTAAA
The DNA here is from genome assembly GCA_004297845.1 of Bacteroidota bacterium. GTDB lineage: Bacteria > Bacteroidota > Bacteroidia > Palsa-948 > Palsa-948 > Palsa-948. The sequence continues at coordinate 782 of SCSP01000215.1, forward strand.
AATTCACCTCTCCAGCAGCCGACATCAAGAATGCTTTTTACATCAGCAGGAATTTGAAGATTTTCCCATACAAAGCTTCCAACGCCCGGAAGTTTATTTTTTTCTAATTCATAAAGGTTTTCAAAATTTTTTTTTAAATAATCCATTTTTTTTCTTCTGTGCTTTAGAATAAAATTCTATTGTTCCTGTTTGTTTTGAACCGGCCTGCGAACCTTGTCCTTCAATTCCGCAATAAAAACCATGAATACTCCTGAAAGAATTCCAATTAATGCAGAGAGAATAATATTGTTTTTTACAGTCGGCTTTATCGGAGTTGAATAAATATTTTCCATAATGGTTTCAATCCCAGTGTAATTTTTCAGTGATTGTTCTGAAACAATTTTTTTATTTGCTAAATTTATTTTTCCATTATATAATCTAACCGGGTCATATTCCGGGGAATTTTGCTTTTGGTCATTGCCGCTTTTTAACAAATCATCCGTATAAGCAATAGCTTTGGAAATTTCATCTATCTCTTTTTGCATCCTTTCTTTTCGCTGCTCTACAAAATTTTTATGAAATGGAAAGTTATTGATATACTCCAGCAATTCAGCTTTAATTTTAGGTATGTCAGTAGTGTCTTTTGCATCAATCAATAGGTCGATTTTACATACCGCAGTATCCAGCAGCGTAGTAAGCCTGATATCATTTATCAACTGATTTGTTTTTGGAAAAATATTTTGCATTACCTCTGTGTCATTAACCTTAATTGTTTTAAAAACATCGGTAAAATCTTTTGCGGCCATTTTGAGAATAAATTCTCCTCTGTATATTTTTGGTAAAAATAAATTTACAACAGCAGTTCCTATCGTAATAACAAGAAAAACACCTATTAAAAGTTGTTTTCTCTTTCTAATCACTCTCCAGTAATGTAAAAGATTCACTTCGTCATTTGATATTGTTTCTTGAGTCATGTTATTCATATGTTTATGCTAATAAAATCTTATTCGTAATTTTATTGCAAAGTTATTATTTTCAGAACAGAGGATGCATTATGATGCAGGTATGTTTTTAGATTTCACTTTATCATGGTTGGTACTAATAGCATTGAAAAATTCAGAAGAAAAATTTAGTCCCAATCCGGAAATTCGTCACGCCAGCATAATGTTCATTTTTTTTTACTTTAACAATCTCCTATACCATAAAAGCAGTAGACTATAGTAAGCAGATACAGAAGTTGAATATATAGTCAGTGTAAAGCTGAAATTATAGCCGGAATGAATAGTAATAAACATTAATCCCAGGCTCACTATATACCCAGCCGTGCTAAGAATAAATGCTGTTTTTTGTTTTTGATAGATTAATGGGGTTGCAGATACAGGTGAAACAATTGAAATCAATATTAAAGCAGGAGCCATGATTCTTGCATACTCCCCGGCCATGCGCCATTTTTCTCCCAGGTAAAGTGCAAAAATATCAGGGCCGAAGAAGAAAACGATTGCCATTGCAGGAACTGCCGCAGCGGCAGCGATGAGAACAGATTTGTTATAAATGGGAATTATGGATTGTCCGCTGTTCTTTGCCTGGCTGGCTTCGCGGTAATAAAGCTGGCCCACCGCGCTGCCGATCAGGGTCATGGGACCGCGCAGATAACGGGTCATAATTGCAAAGAGTCCGAGGGCCGCAGGCCCATAATGCCGGGTGATGATCCAGTAAAGCAGGAATTGCGTGGCAAACAGGTCAGTGAAGGCGTGGATGGAATTGATGATGGGAAAATCCTTGTACTCGTGGGCAACGGAACTCATTTCCCGGGAGTTTACATCTTGTCTGTTGAAATTTCTCAGCGATGGAAATATGAGCAGCAGGGCAGGGGAGAGGTTGCCGATGAGCAGGGCAATGATCAGCCCGTACACTCCCCATCCAAAATATCCGAGCGTGGCATATCCTCCATACTGAATGACTGACTGGGTAATTCTGGCTCCGGAAACCCAGGAATATTTTCCCATGCGAATCATCCATTGAATAAGAATATTATTTAGTCCCAGAAGCAGAACTACCGGTGCCACAAATACAATATATTCTCCCAGTTCTTCATCTTTATACCACGCAGCAATTTCTTCCGAAAAGAATATCAGAATAAACGACAGCAAGGAAACGCAGGCTAAAATGATCAGGGTAAGGGCAAAAAGATTATTTGCTTTGCCCTGGGTTTTAAGCAATACAAAGGCGATCTCGTATCTTCCGGCAGCCACAATGGCCAGCATGGAAGCAATGGCAATGAAGTTTTCCTGAACGGCTAATTCCTCGGGAGAAAAAATACGGCCAATAACCGGAGCGAGAAGGAAGGGAATGAGCTGACTTACGGAATTGCCCGTGAATAAAAGGACAAAATTTTTGAAATATGATTTTGCTGGTTCAGACATTTATTTTGCGGGGTACAGATAACAGATTTTTTGCAGATTTACAGATAGGCTATTATCTGCAAATCAGTATCCATCTGTTATCTGTCACAATGTTATTTCGCAATATTGATCGCCCTGGTCTCCCGTATCACGGTTACTTTCACCTGCCCGGGATAGGTCATTTCGGTTTGGATCTTGTTGGCGATATTGAACGAAAGCACCTCAGCATCTTTGTCGGAAATTTTTTCCGCAGCAACGATCACGCGTAGTTCGCGCCCTGCCTGGATGGCGTAGGCTTTTTCAACGCCTGCATTGGCCAGTGCAAGTCCTTCAAGGTCTTTTAATCGTTGAATATATTGCTGATGCACTTCCCTTCTTGCACCGGGGCGCGCGCCTGAAATCGCATCGCATATCTGAACGATGGGAGAGTAGAGGGAGGTCATTTCCACCTCATCGTGGTGGGCACCGATCGCGTTGCATATCTCGGGTTTCTCTTTCAATTTCTCCGCCAGTTTCATGCCTGCTACCGCGTGCGGAAGTTCCAGCTCTTCTTCAAAAACTTTTCCGATATCATGAAGCAATCCTGCACGCTTTGCAATTTTCGGGTTAAGTCCGAACTCGGCTGCCATCAGGGAGCAGAGATTTGCTACCTCGCGTGAGTGCTGCAATAAATTTTGTCCATAGGATGAGCGGTATTTCATTCTTCCAATCAAACGAATCAATTCTGCAGGAAGTCCGTGAATACCTAAATCAATGGTTGTACGTTTTCCTATTTCTGCAATTTCATCATCAATTTGTCTCTTTGTTTTCTCGACAATTTCTTCAATACGTGCAGGGTGAATACGTCCATCGCCCACCAACTGGTGAAGTGAAAGACGGGCAATTTCTCTGCGTACCGGGTCAAAACAAGAAAGTATGATGGCTTCCGGTGTATCATCCACAATAATTTCAACCCCGGTAAGGGCTTCCAATGCGCGGATGTTTCTTCCTTCACGACCGATGATCCTTCCTTTCATATCATCGCCCTCAATGTGGAACACGGTAACGGAATTTTCAATGGCATGTTCCGTAGGGGCACGCTGAATGGTCTGGATCACGATCTTTTTCGCTTCTTTGCTAGCGGTGAGTTTTGCTTCGTCCATGGCCTGGTTGATGAACTGCATGGCATCCGTTTTGGCTTCAGCCTTCAGCGATTCAACGAGTTGTGATTTTGCCTCGTTTGCCGATATACCCGATAGAACCTCCAGATGCTGAACCTGTTTCTTGTGTGCGTTGTCGAGTTCGGTCTTTTTCTTTTCAATGATTTCGAGTTGCCCTGTCAGATTGCTACGAAGGGTATCAAGTTCTTTTTCCTTACGTTGTGTTTGTTCCAGCTTTTGAGCCATTTGCTGCTCTTTTTGTCTAGCCTTGGATTCAAGGTTAATTACATTTTTGTTCTTTTCGTTTACATATTGCTCGTGTTCTGACTTCAACTGCATTATTTTCTTCTCCGCCTGCAGAATCTTTTCATTCTTGATCTTTTCAGCTTCAATTTCCGCCTCTTTTACTTTAAGGCTGTCTTTTCCTTCAATTGATTTACGCAGGACAGGTGCTGCAATCATAAAGCCGATTCCAAGCCCCGCAACGAGCGCGACTACGATAAATATGATCTGTGTTATATCTAAGTTCATGTGATTAAGGATTATGGGCCATCCTAAATCCTTTTCGAAGGGAAGGACTTGCATGTGGCCGTTTGTTGTTTGTATTTAAAATAGAAATTCCCATTTAGTTCTTTGTGTAGAACTGTTACGGGAATAAATTCTCCAGACCATAATGTCTGAAGGTAGGGTTGGGCATTTTACTATCTTCCTAATTCCGCAGAGATCAGTTTGTCGGCCTTTTCAAGCCGGTCCAATATGCTTCTTTCGTCCTTGTGGCTGCTGTGTTCTAATTCCACTGACTTTGAGGCGAAGTTCAATGAGGCCATGGCAAGCAAATCCTGTCTGTCTTTAATATCAAAATTTTTTTCATAATCAGACACTTTTTCATTGATGGCTTTTACCGCTTTACGTACGTTCTCTTCTTCCGATCTTTCGATAGTAACAGGGTAAATCCGACCTGCAATTGAAACTTTTATGGATAGTTTGTCTTTCATTGATCCTTTCTGCCTTCTGCGTATTATTTATTCAAAAGCGAAATGCACTTGTCTACTTCCCGTATCAGCTCATTTATTTTTAGTTTTAGTTCAGTTGTATTTTCGTTAGTGGTTGATAATGATTTGGATAGTCTGAGAATCTTGCTTTTTTCTTCAAGGTCTTTTATTGCTTTTTTTTGTTGGTCTATGGTTTGGGTTAAATGGGTGTTTTCGGTTTTTAAGGAAGACAATTCTTTCTTTGTCTTATGATGTACATCTACTAATTTTTCGATTTTATTTTCTATAGACGAGGCTATGGACTTGAGGTCGCTCATTTATCAAAAAATCATTGTTCACAAAAATAACATTCATTGGCGATTCGGCAACGATATTTCGCGTTTTTTTGAATAAATATGAATCAACCGGTTACCCCCCACCCTAAAGGGAGCTATAAATTACCTGTTTTTATCTCATTAGGGTTGGGATTTTTGATTCTGCCTTTTAATCTAGGCAGTTCTGTTTTTTTGCAGGGTGATGAGACCAAACCTCCTGTCAAAAAGGTTTTCCCGCAGGGATATTTTGTGGAGCCAACGGATTCCTCGCTAAATATTGCCGGAAACTTTGGGGAGATACGCCCCAATCACTTTCATGCAGGACTGGATGTGAAAACTGCCGGCAAGGAAGGGGCTTACATTTTTGCAGCAGCCGATGGTTATGTTTCCAGAGTTAAGCTTTCAGCCACAGGATATGGAAAGGCGTTGTATATAACGCATCCTAACGGATTTGTTACGGTTTACGCTCATTTGCAGAGATTGTACAGAAATATCAAGGACTATATTCTTGCCGAACAATACAAACAGGAGTTATTTGAAATAGACATTACAATTCCCAAAGGTATTTTGCCTGTAAAACAATGCGATACGATTGCCATTTCGGGTAATACCGGTGGTTCCCAATCGCCCCATCTGCATTTTGAGGTTAGAGATGAAAAAACAGAGGTTGCCTACAATCCTTTTCTGTTTGGATACAAGATTGAGGATACAGTGCCACCTCAGCTGCTTACCCTGGCAGTGTACCCCGCTAACGATACAAGTTATGTGAACGGAAAGAACGCTTCACGGAAAACGAGAATCTACGGAAATAAAGGAAGGTACAAGCTCTCTTCCGCAGAAAAAATTACCGTGAGCGGTGATATTGGTTTCGGAATTGAAACGTATGACTACGGTAACATCAAAGAAGCCGGCAAGTTGGGTGCCTATTCCATTGACCTGTACATTGACGGCAAACGCATTTACTACTACGAGCTGAACGAGATATCTTTTGACGAATCCCGCTACATTAATTCTCACATTGATTATGCGGAAGAAGCAAAAAGCAATCGCGAGATCCAAAAATGTTTTCGCGACCCAAACAACATGCTTACTATCTATCAGTGCGTGGTGGATGAGGGGCTTTTTAGGTTTACCGATACTTTATCGCATCTCGTGCGGTTTGAGGTGAAAGATTTTTTTGGGAACAAATCGCAGTTAAGTTTTCAGGTCAAAAGCCAAAAGTCAAAAGGGAAGCAACCTGCAACCAGTAACCTGAAACCTGAAACCGGTAACTATTTCAAATGCAGCGATGAAAATATTTTTGAAAAGGACGGCATTAAAGTAACGATTCCTCCCTGTTCCCTGTACGAGGACATTGATTTTGATTATTCCGTCTCAAAAGATACCCTGACCGGAACCTTTGCTCCCGTTCATCAACTGCATACGGATATGGTTCCGAATCATTACGCCTATACGCTTTCCATCCGCACCAAAAAAATTTCGGAGAAATACCAAAGCAAGGTTTTAATTGTGTCTTTGGATGGCAACAACACAAAGTTTCCGCACAAAGGAGAATATGAAGACGGACCCGATGGTGCAGGTTGGGTAACTACCGAAACAAAGCACTTTGGCCGGTACACGGTGGCACTGGATACCGTTGCGCCCAGCATAAAACCCTACAACATATTCAATAACAAGAATATGAGTCGGGCTAAGATGATCGCGGTTACTATCGAGGACAATCTTGCAGGAATTAAATCTTACCGCGCTACCGTGGATGGTAAATGGATACTCATGGAATACGAACCGAAAAAGTCACTTCTTTTCTATGAGTTTCCGGTTGCCCCGTCCCTAACGGGAGAAGATGCTCAAGGCTCCCTTCAGGGCGGGGGGCAAAGGCATACCTTCGAACTCACAGTGACCGATGGGAAGAATAATGTGAGGACGTATAAGGCGGAGTTCTTAAGATAATTCTTCCCGTTGCAATTCGTATATTCGCCCTCTTAAATTCGCATTCAGAATGGACATTGAATTCAACAAAAACGAAGACGCCTACCGCCAACTCATTTCCGCCATGGAGAAGAAGATGGAGAAGATTTATCTGGGTGGAGGCAAAGCCAAAATTGACAAGCAGCACGAACAGGGAAAACTTTCTGCGCGTGAGCGTATTGAGTACTTGCTGGATAAGGACAAACCTCAGATAGAGATGGGTGCTTTTGCAGGTGATGGCATGTATGCCGAAGAGGGCGGTTGCCCTGCCGGTGGCACGGTGATCGTGATTGGGTATGTGAGAGGCAAGCAATGTATTGTAGTTGCCAACGATGCTACAGTGAAAGCAGGTGCCTGGTTTCCCATCACTGGAAAAAAGAATTTACGTGCACAGGAAATAGCGATGGAGAATCGCCTTCCGATTATTTATTTGGTGGACAGCGCTGGAGTTTTTCTTCCCAAGCAGGATGAGATATTTCCGGATAAAGAACATTTCGGCAGGATATTCCGCAACAACGCCATTATGTCGGGCATGGGAATCATGCAGGTGGCTGCCATCATGGGTTCCTGCGTGGCGGGCGGAGCGTACTTGCCCATCATGAGCGATGAGGCCATGATCGTAGATAAAACCGGAAGTATTTTTCTGGCAGGTTCATACCTTGTTAAAGCGGCTATCGGAGAAAATATCGATAACGAAACGTTGGGTGGCGCCACAACGCATTGTGAAATTTCAGGCGTAACGGATTATAAATGCAAAGACGATAAGGATTGTCTGGACAGAATAAAAAATATTTTTGATAAAGTCGGCAGCTTTAAGGAAGCAGGTTTCAGCAGGGCAGAGGCCAAGCAGCCTAAAAAGAAAGCGGAAGAGTTATTGGGAATTGTTCCTGTAGCGGCAGGCAAACAATATGATATGCGTGAGGTGATTGACCGCTTGGTGGATGACTCTCCGTTTGAAGAATACAAAGAAGGCTTCGGTATGAGTATTGTTTGCGGTTATGCCCGCTTAGACGGATGGGCGGTGGGCATTGTGGCCAACCAGCGCAAAGTGGTGAAGAGCAAAAAAGGGGAGATGCAGTTTGGCGGTGTTATTTATTCCGATTCGGCCGACAAAGCGGCTCGTTTCATCATGAACTGCAACCAGAAGAAAATTCCGCTCGTGTTTTTGCAGGACGTTACCGGGTTCATGGTGGGTTCGCGATCGGAGCATGGAGGCATCATTAAAGACGGTGCCAAAATGGTGAATGCGGTTGCGAATTCAGTGGTGCCGAAGTTTACAATTATCATAGGTAATTCATACGGTGCAGGAAATTACGCCATGTGCGGAAAAGCATACGATCCCCGCCTCATCGCAGCATGGCCCACCGCAAAAATTGCTGTGATGGGAGGGGAGCAGGCGGCCAAAGTGCTGGTACAGATAGAAGTGGCATCGCTCAAAGCCAAAGGCGAAAAAATAACTTCTGAAAAAGAAGCGGAGCTTTTCAATAAAATAAAAGACCGTTACGATTCTCAAACTTCTCCCTATTACGCGGCCTCCCGCCTCTGGGTGGATGCGGTCATCAATCCTTTAGACACCCGCAAATGGCTTTCCATGGGAATTGAAATGGCAAATCACGCGCCTGTCAAAAAGAAATTTAATGTTGGGATCATACAAACCTAAATGGTACAGATAACAGCCCTGATAGCTATCGGGGTTGCAGATTTACAAAATTACAAATCTTCCAAATTGCAGATGAAATATCCGTATCATTTTGTGTTTCTGCAAATCGGTATCAATTCATTATCTGTACGCTATGAAATTTTCGGAATTCAATCTTAATAAGCAACTATCAGAAGGGCTCGACTCTATGGGCTATGAAAATGCTACTCCCATTCAGGAGCAAGCTATTCCAATTATTCTTTCCGGGAAAGATATGATAGGCTGTGCTCAGACAGGAACAGGAAAGACCGCAGCTTTTCTGCTGCCAATCCTGAGCAAGCTGGCTGCAAATCCTTCGCCAGATGTGGATACGCTCATCATTTCGCCTACACGCGAGTTGGCCTTGCAGATTGACCGCGCGCTTCAGGGCTTTGCGTATTTCACTTCGGTAAGTTCGATTGCTATTTACGGTGGCAATGACGGTTTTTCTTTTGAGCAGGAAAAGACCGCGCTCACCACGGGTGCAAATATCATCGTTGCCACACCGGGCAGGCTGATGTCGCACCTCAACATGGGTTATGCTAAGTTGGATAAACTTAAACATTTAATATTGGACGAAGCGGACCGCATGCTCGATATGGGTTTCAACGAGGATATCGTGCGTATCATTAAATATATTCCTGTAAAAAGACAAACGCTGCTGTTCTCGGCTACCATGCCGCCCAGGATACGTACTTTAGCCAATAAAATTCTGGTTAACCCTCAGCAGATAAGTATTGCTATTTCAAAACCGGCAGAGGGAATTGTGCAGGCCGCCTACATGGTTTACGATAATCAGAAAAATCCTCTGATCGTTGATCTCCTGAAAGGCAAGAACCTCCAGAGCGTATTGATTTTTTCCTCCACCAAAAGCAAGGTCAAAGAACTTGAAAAGGATTTGCACAAGCTAAGATTATCTGTAAAGGCAATTCATTCCGATCTGGAACAAAAAGAACGTGAAGAAGTGCTGCGTGATTTTACAGCGCGAAAAACGCAAGTGCTGGTAGCTACGGATATTCTGTCCCGTGGAATTGATATTGAAGGAATTGACCTTGTTATCAATTACGATGTTCCCAACGATGCGGAAGATTATGTTCACCGCATTGGACGTACCGCACGGGCTCAAAGCACAGGAGTTGCAATCACATTCATTACCGAAAAGGATCAGCGTTACTTTAAAAGGATAGAAGGTTTTTTAGGCAAAGAGGTATTTAAAACGCCTGTTCCTCCGTATCTGGGAAAGGCACCCGTATATCGTCCGTAATTAACACCCCACCGAAGTACCAAAGAGATGCGAACTTACGAATACAGTCCACAGGGGACGCTGAGTTACGAATAATTACTTTTTCTTCTTTTTTTGAAACGACTTCGCCAGCACATTGTATTTCTCTTTTAACTCCGCCACTTCACTGTAAAGGTGTTGCATTTCTTCCTGAGGAATATCGTAAATTTTTTGAGTTTTTCCTGTCATTGCTGTTTTGGCAGCCTTGCCCAACACGGCCTCATCCCGGTATAACCTGAAAAAGTTGAATTTAAGAACGCGTGAGAGTTTCACAAGCATTTCCCCGTCTATATGCTTCCGCTTGTAGAGCCAGTAGATGTTTGACCGCGAGGTATTGATTAGTTGCGCCAGTTCCGTGGGACCCATCCGCAGTTCTTTTGCCTGCTGCCTTATTTTTTCTCCTATGTGTATTTCCATGCAACAAAGTTGCGGAACACCCTGTGTTATTACCCCTGCATGGTTTACATAATAATAGGACAAAATGTGTAATAATTTTGTACATATTGTGTAATTTATTGTACATTTACCTTGTTAATAATTCCACAATAATCCAAAACCTTCAAAACCATGAAACATTTTTATTCAGCAATAACACTTATTGTGTTTGCATTACTTTATTTTGGTTGCGCTACTAAGAAAGCAACAACCGCATTAGTAATACCCGATTTTGATTTTTCACCGCCAAGCCCTGTAGCACCGGGCAGCGCAGGAATAAAAATTGCTTTGTTCGATCCAATTTATCCGGGAAATTTTATGTATTCAAATAAATCGCCATTCAAGCATTTTCGTTCCAGTATGGGGAAAGATTTTGAAGAGGTATTGACGGCACGTGGATTTACTGTAAAGGGACCTTATGAAGCATATGATTTAATGACTTATTCGGACAAAACCGAATGTGAATTGGGTTTATTTGTTGATATTGAACTAAACATTGATAAAACATCCGGTGGATGGAGATATCATCCCTCTGGAGCGTATGGCACAGGTAATTTTTCCAAATATGAAGGCACTTTAACCCTTAGTGGAAAAATAACTCTTTATATTTCAGAAACATTTACCCGGCAAAAATTAATAGTTAAAAGTTTACCTATCCCCCAAACAGAACTTGCTGTGAAAGCTGAAGCAAAATATCAAGGTCCTCAGGCAGATAATACGGTCCCATTAGATGATCCAGGAGTTCATAACCCTATTTCAAATGCTTTGAAAGAGTTTTATCAATCTACTATGAAGCGTGCATGGGATTTGCTTGTTAAAGATGATCTTATTCGTGTCAAAGATCAAGTTCCCCAAATAAGAAAAGAAGCAGGTTTTATAAAACATTAACGACCAAAACCAAAACAGATGAAAACTTTAGGCAACATTCTTTGGCACTTTCCATTTTTCGGATTTGTGTCAGCAATTATCATGTATCTCTTTGGATTACTTCTAACAATTACAATTATTGCAGCGCCAATAGGGCTTGGACTGATGGAGTTGGGAAAATTTTTGTTCTGGCCTTTCGGTAATGCTATGGTAAGTAAAAGCGAACTGAATGTAGAACAAAATAAAGCATGGAAAGCATACTCAACAATAGTGATGATTTTGTATTTCCCGTTTGGGCTTTTTTTCACACTTGTGGCAGTTTTTCAGGTCGTTGGACTTTTTCTCAGCATTATAGGTATTCCCGCTGCATTAGTTCTTGCCAAATCGCTTGGGACATATCTAAACCCTGTAAATAAAAAGTGCGTGCCTTCTGCTGTGAAAGACGAACTTGAAAGAAGAAAAGCACAAGGATATGTTGAGAAACATTTGGGCGGACAATAAAACTACCCCATGACAGTCAGATTGAGCGGAATCTCAGCTTCAGGCCTTTGCTGAAACTAAACCATTCTGCACTGAAAGTGCAGAGGTTTGAAAGAGCGAGAATGAAATTCTCGCTGGATGACTTGAAAATATTTGACGTAGCATGACTAAATATAAATTCATAGAACCTGAAAGGCTTGCGCTGAAAGCGCATAGTTTCAACTAACGATTGTGACCAATGAAACAACACGAAACCAAAAAAAATGAAAACAAAATTCCTCTCGCTACTATTTCTTGCTATTGGAGCAGGAAATATTTTTGCACAGTCTTTAAATGACTTCTGTAGCAATGCAATAAGCCTTACGCCACAAAATACTTGTATTTATACTGCAGGTAATACTTTTAATGCAACACAAAGTTTGCCGGCAATAGATTGTGGCATTGGCACGTTTCCAACGGTTCTGGATGTGTGGTATAAATTTGTTGCCACTTCTACTACTCATTCAATAACTGTCAATAAGACGGGC
>SCSP01000216.1 GCA_004297845.1 Bacteroidota bacterium
TGCAATTTTTACATTCGAGTAATAAAATCCTGTTGGTGAAAGCCCGTAACTGCCTGTACAATATATAAGCAAGGATAAAAATATTTCTCAGACCTGCCCACCGCTATTTTTTTAGGCAGGCAAACTGTCAAAATTTATTGTATATCTTTGATAAATAAACCAGAAACCAATGAAACAAGTTACTATCAGCATTCCTGAAAGTTTTTACAAAACCTTTGTTGCGTTCTTCCGGCATATTCCAGATGCAAAGATTGAAAGCGAAGAAACACTTTCCGTCCCCGAATGGCATAAAACAGAAACATTAAAGCGCATACAAAACGCAAAACCCGAAGATTTTATTCCATGGAAAAAAGTAAAAAAGCAGTTGAGGAATAAATAAGGGAGGCAATGATTTTTGAAATTGTCGTTGAAAAAAGAGCCCTGTTTGACATTCAATGTGCCATAGATTATTACGACCAGCAGCAAATAGGATTAGGAAAGAAGTTTTTATCAGAAATTGAAAAGCATTTCTCCTCCATCAACAGAAATCCATTCTATCAAATCAGGTACAACAGGGTTCGGTGCCTGCCAGTCATAAAATTCCCATTCATGATACACTTTCTGCTGGACGAAAAAGAAAAAACAGCTTACATCATTTCTGTCTTCCACACTTCTCAGAATCCTGACAAATGGACTGAAGTATAGAACAAAAAACAATTGGAATCGGTTTGGTATAATTGACTGATATGAACATACTATTACTCGGCTCAGGCGGCCGCGAACATGCCCTTGCATGGAAGATGGCTCAAAGCGCCACCCAAAGGGTGGTCACCCGTAGGGTGAAAAAACTGGACAAATTATTCATTGCCCCTGGCAACGCAGGCACTTCCGATTACGGTGAAAATGTGAGCCTATCCCCAACTGATTTTACTGCTGTTAAAAAGTTTGTAATTGAAAAGGCTATAAACATGGTAGTGGTTGGTCCGGAAGAACCATTGGTGAAAGGCATTCATGATTTTTTTCTAAAGGATAATGAGTTGAAGAATATTCCTGTTATAGGTCCCGATGCAAAAGGCGCGCAACTGGAAGGAAGCAAGGATTTCTCCAAGCAGTTCATGATCAAATACGGTATTCCAACCGCGAAGTATCAAACCTTTACAAAGGAAAACATTTCGGAAGCATTCTCATTTCTTGAAGTTCTTTCTCCTCCTTATGTACTCAAAGCGGACGGCCTCGCAGCCGGAAAAGGCGTGGTAATCCCAAATACCATTGATGAAGCAAAAAAAGAACTCGAAAATATGCTCCTCAACTCCCGCTTCGGGGCTTCAAGCGCGAAAGTGGTGATCGAAGAGTTTTTGAAAGGCATTGAACTTTCGGTCTTTGTTCTTTCAGACGGAAAAAGTTATAAGATCCTCCCCGAGGCAAAAGACTACAAACGCATTGGCGAAGGCGATACAGGGCTGAACACGGGCGGGATGGGTGCGGTTTCTCCCGTTCCCTTTGCAGATAAAACATTCATGAAAAAGGTGGAAGAAAGAATCATCATTCCGACCGTTAAAGGATTGAAAAAAGAAAATATTGTTTACAAGGGCTTCCTCTTCATCGGACTGATCAAAGTTGCTGGCGACCCATTTGTAATTGAATACAACTGCCGCATGGGCGATCCTGAAACAGAAGTAGTGATACCCCGCATCAAATCCGATATACTTGATTTGTTTGAAGGAGTCGCTACCCAAACCCTCAGTAAAAAGAAAATTGAATTTGACGAACGTACTGCTGTTACCGTAATGCTCGTTTCAGGAGGTTATCCCGGTGATTACGAAAAAGGGAAGGTTATTACAGGACTGGATTCGGTGGAGAACTCCATCCCCTTCCATGCGGGAAGTGCAAAAAAAGACGGTCAGATCGTTACAAACGGAGGCCGGGTGATTGCCATTACCTCCTACGGAAACACTATGCAGGAAGCACTAAAAAAAAGCTTTGCAAACGCAGAAAAAATTAATTACGAAGGGAAATATTATCGAAAAGACATTGGAAGAGACCTGTCTTGAAGTCCTTCCCACTGGAAAGATTTAGAATTGGGTCCGCTTTATTTGGCGGTTCCGTTCTGCTCAGCCTCCTTGTTATACCGGGCTTGTCTCCAGAGCCAGTAAGACGCACCGATAATGCCAATGATGATGAAAAGAATGTTCATGTTGCGGTTTGGACCTTCCATCAAACGGAAAGACCATTCAAAACAATCTTGAAATCCAGACATCAGACCCGTAAATGTAAAAAGTAACATAGGAGTGGTATTAGTATAAGACAAATGTAAAAATAATTACGGTACATCTGTATCCCATAGGTTTAATATGTTAATTGGATTTATCAAAAATAACCGCGCGCTTTCCATTGTAATACTACCCATAGCGCTGATAATTCTATGGATCTACGGCTTTCTAAACCCCCTGGTTCCCCAAACAGAACATGCTGCACCGCTTTATAAATTACTTATTTCCGGAATTAAAGGGGTTCCTCTGCTGATCACGTTAATCTCCTTCCTACTTATTTTATGCGAAGCCCTGCTCATAAACTATATAGTGGAAAAGAACGAGATCATTGACACTACCACCTATCTTCCTGCCCTGGTCTATATTGTCCTCATGAGCCTTCAACCCGAAATGTTCTCACTGCATCCTATCATCATCGCCAATCTTTTTATACTGCTATCGCTTCATAAACTGTTGCAGACCTACCGGAAAGAAACTGCCTATTCAGAAGCATTTGATGCCGGGTTTTTCATTTCTCTTGCCTGCTTGTTTTATATCCCTTCAACTGTATTTGTTCTGCTTCTTTGGTTTGGCCTTGTCATCATTCGCCCTTTTATATGGAGGGAATGGGCTATCTCTTTTATAGGGCTGCTTTTACCCTGGATATACCTCATCTTTGCGTATTTCTGGGGAGAGAAATTAGATATGCTCCAATATGATGCTTTGTACTATACGCTTGTAGTACCCGGAAAATCATTCAGCACCGCTGGCTTTTCATTTGCCGATTATCTGCAGATTGCTGTCCTGTTAATATCGGCATTTTTTACCGCGGGCAGGTTTATGCGTGATTACAGCAAAGGAACCGTTCGCTCCAGAAGCAACCTTTTGCTTATGCTCAATTTTTTTATTTTTTCGACTTTGTCTATCGTACTCGCACCTGAATATTCCATTACCCACCTCTCCTTCCTTTCCATCCCTTTTTCTATTCTATTTTCCTCTTATCTGCTCTTCACAAAAAAGCAATGGATTGCCGAAATATTATTTTCACTGTTAATTATTTCAGTATTCATCAACCAGTTTATTCCTTAAATTCGAACTACAATGCTAATATCCTATTATAGGAAATCTTCGATATGAAGTTTGGAGTGGTTATATTCCCCGGATCTAACTGCGATCAGGACATGATTTACGTTCTGCGTACGATTATGAGGCAAAAGGTTGTAGAACTCTGGCACAAAGACAGCAATCTTCAAAAGTGCGACATGATTATACTTCCCGGAGGGTTCTCATATGGCGATTACCTGCGCTCCGGAGCCATTGCCCGCTTCTCCCCTATTATGGAAAAAGTTGGAGAGTTTGCGGATAAAGGCGGCTACGTTTTCGGTGTTTGCAACGGCTTTCAGATACTTTGCGAAGCTAAGTTGGTATCCGGCACCCTGCTCCACAATACCGAACGCAAATTTGCCTGCAAAAATGTTTTTATCAAAGCGCAGAACAACGATACGCTGATCACCTCCGCAATTCCCAAAGACAAAGTCTTAAAAGTGCCTATCGCACACGGAGAAGGAAATTATTTCAACAATGTGGATTCCCTTAAAAAGATGAA
>SCSP01000217.1 GCA_004297845.1 Bacteroidota bacterium
GTTCCGCTGCTTCAATTTGTGTTGCCATATCCGCAATTTTAAAAGCTATTGCCTGAAACTCCGAAATAGGTTTTCCGAACTGCTGGCGCTCTTTGGAATATTTAATGGAAGCCTCCATGGCGCCTTTGGCAATTCCCAACGCAAGCGATGCAATGGAAATCCTGCCACCATCCAGCACTTTCAGCGACTGCACAAATCCATCGCCTTCCTTGCCCATTACCTGGCTCTTGTGAACTCTGCAATTATCAAAAATAAGTTCGGTTGTTTCAGATGCACGCATGCCGAGCTTGTTTTCTTTTCTTCCACCTTTGAATCCCTTGGTTCCCTTTTCAATGATAAATGCAGTCATTCCGTGCGAATCGCCTTTCTCACCGGTACGTACGATCACCACCGCCACATCTCCGCTGATACCGTGCGTGATAAAATTCTTGGAACCGTTGATCACATAATAATCTCCGTCCTTCACAGCAGTGGTAAGCATATTGGCTGCATCCGATCCGGTATTCACTTCAGTAAGTCCCCAAGCGCCTATCCATTCTGCGGTGGCGAGCCTGGGCAAGTATTTTTTCTTCTGTTCGTCATTACCAAACTGAAGAATATGGCCTGTACAAAGCGAATTATGCGCTGCTACTGAAAGACCAATCGATCCGCAGATCTTTGATATTTCTGTAATCACGGTAACATATTCCATATAGCCAAAACCCGCTCCACCGTATTTTGTAGGAACCAAAACACCCATCAAACCAAGTTCGCCCAACTTCTTGAAACATTCCACAGGAAATATCTGAGCTTCATCCCATTCCATCATTTGGGGCCTGATATGTTCGTCTCCGAATTTGCGGATCATATCAGCGATCATGTGTTGATTTTCGCTGAGTGTGAATTCCATGGTTGACCCGGATAGTGTATCTGCGTGTGTCATTATACGTTACTCTTTATTTGTTGATCGGACTTTGGTTGTTCGAAGCGCGAAAGAAAACAAATATACGAATATTCCTTTTTTGACTTTTGTATTTTATTCGAATATTCGTACTGATTTGCTATTTGTACTTTATTAAGCTAATAATATAAGTTTCCACCTATTGAAGATTTAATTTTTTGTTCGGGAGTCATACTGTTCGGATGCAACAAGGATAATTCAGCACATTTGATCAGAAAAAAAAATTAAAAATATTCAATTACCCTTTCTGAAATGGCATTGACCTTGAACTTATCAGATTCAGTTCTTATCACCCCATCATTATTTCGAAATTCAGTTCTTTTTATCCAATTATTTTTTTCGTCATATTCGTAACTGCAAGTATTTTCATCAGGCATTCTTCCCTTTGAGTCGTACAAATCACTTTGATAGATTATATTCCTATTGCTATCGTATTTGTAAGTGTATTTTACTAACCCTGCAACGCTTCCGTCAATATCATAGTGATAATAATTGTATTCAATCAAATCTCTATTGACATTATAATGGAAAATACGTTTATTAATAAGATTTCCATTCCACTCATACTTATTTTCTTCAATCTTATCCCCTTGATCATTATATTTGTATTTACAAGTGTTCTTATTTCTAAAAATACCGTTGTCACCGTAGGTGGTATTTACAATTTCAATCTGATTGCCCTTGCCATCATATTTATAAATAGTTTTCTCTGTACGGAGGCTATCATAATATATATTTTTTTCAATCTGATTCCCTTTGTCATCATACTCGCAAATATATTTCATCACATGATGACTTCCATCCAAATTGTAGAAATTAGATTCGATCATATTCCCAGTGCTGTCATATTGGTAAATAGATTTCTGTGTAAGTATTCCATTCGGGCGGTAGGAATTATTTTCAATTACATTTCCATTGTTATTATAACTGAATGTCTCTTTTTCCGTAAGGCTTCCGACTGAATTATAACAATTGCTTTCAATGAGCTTCCCATGGTTATCATATTTATGAATGGATTTACTATCCATACCCGCACAAGTATTATAATTAAGCATCTCCCAGTTGCCATAATGCTGCTTAACAGTAATTATATCAGTCATGACACAATCCACTTCAAAGTACTTGTTCTCTTCGATTATATTTCCTTTACCATCATACTTGCAGTTGTATTTTCCTGCAATTCTTCCATCTGGAGAATACCAATTCCCTTTCTCTTCAATTAGATTCCCCGTTTCATTTAAGAGGTAGAGATAATCAATTAATATTTTTCTCTTTTTAACTTTGCCAAATTTTTTGACAAATGCATATTTATTCTCCTGAATTGATTTAACCTTGCCCTTAAGATTCATTACTTCCAAATCGGTTTTCTGTTTTTGAGTTGGTTTTTGCCCTATAGAATAAGATGAAAACAACAAGGAGATGATTGAGAAACAGAATAATGTTTTCATTGAACTGTCAAGTAAGAAGCAATTTTAGCAAAGAGTTCGTCATTTACCAAATCAAGTTGTTTAATGTCTTCAACAGATACATAATTACCATGTTGCTTGCGGTAATTTATGATCAGATTGGCAATGTTGTATTTTATATAGGGATGTTTTTTTAACTCTTCGAATGTTACAGTATTAATATTGATCTTTTTCACTTTAGAATCATCCACAATAACAGCTGATGAAAACAAATTATATTTTTCCTTGTCAAGTCCATAGACTTCAAGCAGCTGTTCTTTTTTAATGAACCCTCCAAGAATCTCCCTGTACTTAATGATTCTTTTTGCAAATGAAGGGCCAATGCCTTTTAATGATATAATATCTGTTGTATCTGCAGAATTCAGTTCAACGGTCCCACCCCCGGCCCCTTTCCAAAGGGAGAGTGGGGCTTTGGTAACTTTCCTATAAGTATCAGCAGGGATCTGTATGTATTGTTCAAAAGAGGCGAAAAGTTTTGGAGAAATACAATACATCTTCTTCACATCTTCTTTGCTCTTGAACTTGCCTCCCTTACTTTCATAACTCTTAATGACTTTGATCTGTTTGTCGGAGAGTCCGAGGCGTTTCCAATCATCCTCCGGCAAGGTATTAGGATTGAAAAGAAATCTTTCTGAATTATTGGAATCAGTTGAATCGGGCGATTTGAAATTGTTCTTTGCTTCAGACAAAACAGAATCAACACTTTGATTCTGTTCAGCTTCAAACTGTGCTACCTCTTTTTCAAACTTAGAGAAATCTGTTTTTTTTCGAGAAGAAAAAAAATCAGAAAATGAGAGATACAGAATAACCGCAAGAATGACAGCCAGCAGGATAAAAACCCCGTTACGTTCCCTGCGGTTAAAGGTGAAATATTCCCGAAGAAAATTTTTGAATCCCATAGAGGATATTATTTTTTACTTCTCCCAACAGACAAGTAATAGAGGGGAATGCCAAGTGCCACCCAGATCAGAGCTAACCCTGTATTACGTCCATCGTAAATAATAAGGATGATGCAGATAGCCATGGCCGCTAAAATATAAAATGCAGGCATTACAGGATATCCAAATGCCTTGTAAGGTCGTTCAGTATCAGGCTCCTTTTTTCTGAGGACAAAAATTCCTGCTATTGTTACGATGTAAAATATCATGGAAGCAAATGTTGCATAGCTTACCAGGTCCTTATACGTTCCGGTCAGGCAAAGCGCAGATGCCCATGCACACTGATACCACAAGGCATTGGCAGGCACACTGTTCACATTCACTTCACCGGCTTTCTCAAAAAATAATTTCTCTTTCGCCATGGCATAATACACACGTGACCCTGCTAAAATGAGTCCGTTGTTACAGCCGAATGTTGAGACCATAATAAGCGCAGCCATGATATAAAGTCCGGTGTTTCCAAAGATCATGGAAGCTGCTGCCGCTCCTACCCTGTCGTTGGTGGAAAACTGAATTCCAAGCCCGGCAACATCGGCAGCAGCCGCACTTCCTTTAAGAGGAAGCAAACAGAGATAAGCCATGTTGGCAAGAATATATAAAGAGGTAACAATGAAAGTTCCGAGAAACAAACTGCGCGGAATATTTTTTTTTGGTTCTTTAATTTCTCCTGCTATAAAAGTCACATTGTTCCATGCATCTGCCGAAAAAAGAGAGTTGATAATTGCATATCCCATGGCACCCAGCAAAGCAAGTCCGGCAATGGGTTCAATCTTCCATATTCCGTCCTTAAACGTGGCAGTGGATGCGTCCCATGCACTCGTAAAGTTTTCCATGAGCGTGTTGCTTTTCAATCCGATGGTTATACCAAGGATGATCAGGGCAAACAGAGCAAGCAATTTTGTTGAGGTAAAAATAACCTGAATCATTTTTCCGCTTTTCACGCCACGGGTATTGATAAAAGTAAGCAGTACAATACTGGCAATGGCATACATCTGCCCAATGGTGATGGTAAAATCCGCCTCATCCCCGGCCCCTCTCCCCAAGGAGAGGGGATAAAAGCAAATAGCAAAAATTTCATTATTGAGTGCAGGAAAAAAAATAGCGGAATATTTCATGAATGCAACTGCAACGGCAGCTATCACTCCGGTTGAAATGACAGTGAAAACCGTCCATCCATACAGAAATGAAGTAAGATTCCCGAACGCACGCTGGATGTAAACAAACTGCCCTCCTGCTTTCGGCATCATGCCCGCAAGTTCCCCATAGCTGAGGGCTGCCATCACCGTGATGACTCCGGTAATTATCCAAAGCAATATCAGGTATCCGGCTGAACCGACAGTCCGCGCCATATCTGCGCTCACAATAAAGATTCCCGAGCCGATCATGGATCCCGCTACGATCATAGTGGCATCAATGAGACCGAGGGAACGCTTGAGTTCGGGCTGATCTTGCATCGTTATATTTGGATTACACTGATTTTTTAATCAAAATGCCTCGAAACAATTCAAAAACAGCTATTTTAGCAATTAAGAACTACCGAACCATTGTGTGATTACGAAAATAATCAAAAAGTATAAACTAACAATTGGCTACTTATAACTATCGTTTTAGCTGATTTTCGATATTCAAAATATAATTTTATATTTGTCCCCGATGGACTCCTTCGGGGTTACGAACAGGAATAATATAATATCCTAAATTTGTTTCCATTGAATTCTCTATACAGAAATAAGATCAGGCATTTTTTTGTCCCGAAGGGAAGGATTACCATTATTGCAATTTGCAGTATCTCCTTTCAGACATTTGCACAAGTAACAGCAAACTTTTCTGCAAGCCCGGTTGCAGGATGCCCGCCTCTCCAGGTAACTTTTACGGATATCTCCACCGGAAATCCCACCTCATGGAACTGGAATTTCGGTAATGGGAACTCAGGCACAGGCCAGACTGCTGGTGCGATTTACACCATTCCGGGCGTATATACAGTTACCCTGACAGTAACCAATGGAGCTTCTTCAGACACGGAGATCAAGACCGCATATATTACCGTTTACAACAAACCGACAGCAGGATTTACAATAAGTACCGATACCGCCTGCATCGGACAGTCAGTAACCTTTACCGATGCAACGGTTATTTCCCCGGGCGGCCCTCCCATCGGAACATGGGCATGGAATTTCGGTGATGGATTTTCAACTTCAGCAACTGTACCCTCGGTAACGCACATATATTCCACCCCCGGAAATTATCCGGTTAGCGTGAATGTTACCGATACAAACGGCTGTTCCGGAAACACGGTTAAAAATATTGTCGTTCTTCCAAAACCTGCTCTCTCATTCACCGCAACTCCGATCTCTGCCTGCGCTCCTCCTTTAAACGTAACATTCACAAACAATTCCACTTCTATCGGAGCAACAACCTATTTGTGGAATTTCGGAGATGGAAGCACCTCTACCGCTTTGAATCCCGTTCATACCTATACTGCTTCAGGATCATACAACGTAACGCTCTATGTAAATCAGAACGGATGCATTGATTCCCTCATAAAACCAAACACTATCATCATTCAAAAGATCGTTGCGGGCTTTTCTGCAACTCCAACAGCAATTTGCTCCGGAGACTCTATATTATTCACAAACACCTCCGTTCCATCTGCAATTACAGCCGACTGGGACTTTGGTGACGGAGGAACATCCACAGCGATAAATCCCACACATACCTATATTGCTTCCGGCACATTCACCGTTACACTTATTTCCGGAGATGCCAGCGGATGCAAGGACACCATCACAGACACGATCACCGTTCACCAAACTCCCGTTGCCAATTTTATTGCCGATACGATGGCGGCCTGCTCCGTTCCTTTTACGGTGAATTTCACCAACACATCAACAGGCGCAACAAATTGGGTATGGAATTTTGGAGACGGAAGCCCTGTGTCTATCCTGCAAAATCCTTCACACACTTATAATGCAACAGGAACTTTCAGTGTATCGCTCATTGCAATAAACGCAAGCGGGCCTTGCATAGATACAATCGTGAAAAATTTCTTTATTACCATTGCGCCTCCGGTTGCCGGTTTCCTGCTTCCGCCTGACAGCGGATGTGTACCGCTTACCATAAATTTTTTGAATGCCAGCCTAAGCCTTGTCGACCCGATCACAAATTACACATGGAATTTCGGTGATGGGAGCAGCGCAACAGCAGCGCCTCCTCTTTCGCATACCTATACGGCAACCGGAATATATTCTGCCTCTCTCATTGTTCAGACATCAAAAGGCTGCACTGATACTGTTACCTGTTTTAACTGCATCAAAGTGGGTATAAAACCTATTGCTGATTTTGGAATCATTCAGGACACTGTGTGCTACGGAAAGCTGGTTCAGTTCAGTGATTCCTCCATAAACGCCACCGGATGGCTATGGGATTTTGGTGACGGACAATTCAGTACCCTTCAAAATCCTCCGCACATGTATCCCGATACCGGTACGTATCAAATTACCCTGATCGCATTTAACAACGGATGCCCCGATACCTCCCTGGTAAAAAAAGTGGTGATACTTCCTCCCAAAGCAATATTCACGTATGCATTAAGCTGCACAAATTATTACACGGTTCAGTTTACTGACGCATCGCACGGTGCAGATTCCCTTGTTTGGAAGTTTGGCGATGGAACTTATGACCTGTTGAATACCCAGAATCCGGTTCATACCTATCCATCCCGCGGGCCAATTACGGTGATGCTAACAGCCTACAATTACGCGACCGGATGTGCGGACTCAATCACCGCAAGCTTCACCATTGCCGAACCAATTGCCGGCTACTCAGTTACTGCAGCCAGCGGATGTTATCCCTTCATCGTTAATCTGCAAAGCACATCCCAAGATGCGGTTTTATATCATTGGAACCTGGGAGATCCGACAAGCATTCTGGACACTTCCATTGTTGATTCGGCAGCTTACACCTACAACAATCCCGGGGCATATCCTGTAACGCTTATCATCACCGATGTGAACGGGTGCAAAGACACGTTGATAGACACGCTCAAAACATTAGGTCCGCTCCCCTACTTTTATGCCGATACGCTTACAGGGTGCCGCCCCTTGCTGGTAACTTTTACGGATACCTCCATTTCAGATTCAACGCTTACACAATGGATATGGAATTTTGGAGACGGCAGTCCCAACGATACAACATACAATGATTCCATTGCTCATACATACACCGTTACCGGATCATTTAATGTTACAATGACTGTGCGCGATACGAACGGGTGCGTGAAAACAATCGTTAAATCCAATTACATCCGGCCTACATTCCCAAATCCTGCGTTCACGGTTGATACATTCGCTTGCAAATCAGATATACTCACCTACAACGCATCCGCTACAACAGTGATAGGCGGAACTTACTACTGGAATTACGGTGACGGAAATTTGGATACCACAAACAATCCTATCATCACACACGCCTATACAAACGATGGCCTTTATGTTGTTTCTCTGACTGTAGTTGATGTAAACGGATGCGACAATACAATTACCGACACTGTCCGGATCTTAAAACCCGCAGCGAATTTCGGATGGACAATTGATACTGTTTATTGCGGAAATATGCAGGTTACTTTCACAGACCTATCCACCGGCATGTTAGGCCCTTTGCCTCAATGGGCATGGAATTTTGGCGTTGCAGGATCAGCCATTTTGCAAAACCCAACTGTGTTTTACTCCACCGGAGGAATTTTCAGCGTTACACTCACTGTTACGAATGGAGGCGGATGTAAAGACACTCTTGTATTAGACAGCATTATTACAGTACCGTTAGCTACCGGTAATTTTACCCTGACCCCGGCAGCCGGTTGTAACCCCCTTACAGTATGTTTCAACGCCAGCGCAATAAATACCTCGGGTTATATATGGGATTTTGGAGATGGAACCGTGATCAGTTGCGTTGGCGGGGATACTTGTCATACCTACCTAAACGCAGGCACCTTCAATCCTCAGCTTATTTTGGAATATATAATATTGCCTGACAGCACACTCTGTACAGATACAGCTACAAATCTTACCGGCCCTGTTATTGTAAGCAACGTAATCAATGTTTCGCTCAGCGGAATTCCTGCTCTCCCGGGCCCACCCTATGTTACAACGGTTCCGATAGACAGTCTTCTTGCTATAACCGCAACGTATCCGGGAGGAACTCCCCCATACACTTTCAACTGGAGCCCTGATACGGGAATTAACTGCGACACATGCGCTAACATTCTAATTGTGGGAACAGGCGACACCATTTTCTATGTCTTTACCATTTACGATGCCGCAGGCTGCATTGGCATGGATTCCATTCTGGTACTTTCCGAACCGTGCTTCGAAGAAGATCTTATACCGAATGTTTTCTCTCCCAATGCAGACGGGGCCAACGATCTGTTTTACATACCCGGAGTTTGTGCCGGTGAAAAATATTCACTTCAAATCTATGACCGATGGGGGACGCTTATGTTCTCAACCACCCTGCGCAACAATGCATGGGACGGCAGAACAAATGCAGGGGTGGCTGCAAGTGACGGAGTGTATTACTTTATTGTATATGTAGATGAAAATATCTACAAAGGCGCAGTGCACCTGGTGAGATGATAGTTGATCGCTCAACGTATCAATTTGTTCGACCAAATTTTATGATTTTTACTTCACGACTGTAACCGTGCCGATGTATTTGTGCGTTTCGCCAAAAATATCAAGGAGTTTTACCTTCCATACGTATACATCCTGCTGAACACATTCGTTGGAAACGCCTGCCTCCACTTTTCCATCCCACATACAAGGAGGAGTTTGCGGAAGGTCCTTTATATTGCAGTAGAAAATATGGTTTCCCCATCGGTCAAAAATGTGCATCTCATATTCCACTATACCCACTCCCTTACCGAAGAAATAATCATTGTTGCCGTCAATTCCGGGCGTAAAGGCATTAGGAATGTAAAAAGCAAACTGCAGAATTTCAATAGGGTGCGTGATGGTATCTGTGCATCCGTTTTGAGTAATCGTAATGAGGGTGATGGTGTAGGAACTTATATCGGGGTAAAGGTGTTCCGGATTTTGCAACACAGAAGTGTCGCCATCCCCGAAATTCCACCACCATTGCATCCCGGTGGATACCGGGACGGACTGATCGGTGAATATCACCATATCCGTAAGATTAATGGGCGATGCCGGGCTGAATGAAAAATCAGCCTGCGGACCCGGGTGAACAAGGGTGAAAAACACTTTGCTGCTCTGGCATCCTACAGCGGAAGTGACTGTGAGCGTAATGGAATACGTTCCGGCAGAAGAAAAAATATGGGTAGGGTTCTGAAGTGAGGAAGTATCGTTAACACCGGATGCAAAGTCTCCAAAGTTCCATATCCAGGATGTTATACTTCCGGCAGGAATAAAGGATGCATCGGTAAAGCTGGTTGATTTACCGACACACACGGTATCGGATTTAAAAGCGATGATGGGCAGCGGGCTTACGGTGATTGTGTCTCTGATTGTATCCGTACAAATTCCCCCTGCAGAAGCAATAAGCGAAACAACATAACTTCCAAATCCTAAGTAAACATGTGTAGGGTTCTGAAGGGTGGAAGTTCCTCCATCGCCAAAATTCCAATACCATTGTATGGCCCCGGTCGAAAGGTCCGTAAATGAAGTGGGTGAATTAAGACAAACCGTGTTAACGCTGAATGAAGCTACAGGAGGCAACGTAACACTCACGGGCAAAATAATGGTACTCTGGCATCCGTTGTTGGAGGTAACTGTAAGAAACACGTTATAGGTTCCAACCGATGGAAACAGATGGCAGGGATGCTGAATGGCAGAAGTATTGCCCGATCCGGATGCCGGGTCGTCAAAATTCCATCCCCAGGTGGAGATCACGCCAGAAGAAATAAGCGTTGTATCCTTAAAGCAGGTAGAATTACCTATGCAAACCGTAGGCGCGATGAAATTTGCATACGGAAGCGGGTTAACAATTGCTGTAAGCGGAAGGGTATCGGAACATCCTAAGGAATTTGTAACAATCAAAATTACCGTATACGTGCCCGGGGCTCCGTACGTGTGCGGAGGGTGTTGAAGCGTATCGGTATTTCCATCTCCGAAATCCCAAAACCATTGATTAGGTGCCCCAAGGGATTGATCCGTAAATTGTGTGGGATTATTAAAACACACTATGTTAGAAGTGAAAATTGCATCGGGAACCGGATTTACATCAATCGTTTGCGTGGTGGAATCAACACATCCTCCGGAACTTACCGTAACTAATGTAACAGAATAGGTTCCGGGAGCGCCAAAAACATGCGAAGGACTTTCCTGAGTTGAGTTGGGCGTACCGTCACCAAAATTCCATGTCCACTGAACGGCACCTGTTGATTGATCTGTAAATACTGCGGGGTTGGTGTTAACACAGATGTCGGTAAAAATAAAATCAGGCACCGGAAGCGGAAACACAGTAACCTGCTGCGAGATCACTGCATTGCATCCTCCCGGATCTGTCGCAATTAATGTTGCAGTATATGATCCTGAAGCCGCGTATGTAGTCGAAGGATTTTGCTGCGTGGAAGTATTTCCATTCCCGAAATTCCAACTCCATTGCGTTGCTCCTCCTGTTGACTGCTCCGTGAACTGAGTTGGAAAACCAGGACAAACTGTTGTGACAGAAAAATTCGCAACCGGCAGCGGAATCACTGTTACAACCTGGAAAAAATTTGAGTTACAACCTCCTGTTCCGGATGCGTTCATGGTTACAGTAAATGTTCCGGTTGCGGTATAGATATTTGATGGGCTTTCTTGTGAGGATGAATTTCCATCGCCAAAATTCCATGTCCAGGCGGTTGCCCCACCAGTGGACAGATCTGTAAACTGTGTTGCATTTCCAAAACAAACTGTTGTTACACTAAAGTTGGCAACGGGCTGAGGATTTACGGTTACAATGTTGACCACAGAAGCCGTACAACCGGCACTCGAAGTAACAGTGAGGGTAACAGAATATGTTCCGCTTGCGGTGTAAGTTTCCGAGGGAGTTGGCGCTGTTGAAGTATTTCCGTTCCCGAAATTCCAACTCCACCCGGTAATGCTTCCGCTGCTGATGGTTGAGTTGTTTGTAAATACAGTTGGCTGTCCAAGGCAAACAGCGCCCGCAGTAAAAATTGCAGCGGGTGCAGGATTTCCGGGGTTTATTGTTACCGCAGCTTCAGCGGTGCATCCGTTCGCATCCGCTACCGACACGGTATAGCTTCCGGAAGCAACATTTGTGAGGGATGGTGTTGTAAATCCTCCGGGAGTCCAGGAGTAAGTGAAATTTGCTGTTCCACCCGAAACATTTACAGTTGTTGTATTTCCCAGTGCACAGGGAGGTGAAGAACTTGAAGCGCTTGCCGTTGGAGGAGTCAGATTATTGCTTGCAACTACATACCATGCGGGAGGCAAGGTATATACGCAACATTCCCAGGGCTTGCAGGTGCACACTGCATAATGGGCGCAGCCATTGCCGGCACAACATTTATCTGAAGAAGCCGGAGGACAATCCAAAATAAGGGGGGTACAATAGCCCAGTCCACTATTACTTTGACTGCAGGGAATATCAGGCGGTCCTCCCGGCTGTTCGTCAAGAAATTCATCTTCGGTATAATTGCAGCAGGTTCCATTTATAACATTCGAATTTCCTGTCGCAATAACACAGGCAGGAGGATTGTTGATGGGGGGACAGGCGGCAAGAGGAAGCACCGGAGCATTTTTAGCCCCCCCATCCCGCGGCTGGTCGGGATTTGCAATCCCGACTAACGCTGTGTTTATTTTTGCCAATCCACGCCTGAGGATGAAGAATAAATAATCAGTGATGGAACGCTGCCCGCTGTAATCCACTGTTCCATCCGGGTAAATAAATTTGATCCGATAAATAAGAGGTTGTTCTTCTGAAAGTCTGCCGAGCAATGATTCAACAAGTTGTTTATCCTCCCATTTGATCCGATTGGTGATTACGTTCCTCAACACATAGTTTTTGTGTATCAGATCATCGGTTATTGATTCGTTGAACACAAATCTTCCTTTCCCTTCCGATTCTGTAGAGTAAACAACGGTGTTCAATGTTTGAATGGTTTCCTGCTCCAATTCCGACATCTCCCGAACATCTCTTGGTTTACTTACCGCACTTTGCACTATGACCGGGGTAAAAATCTTTCCATCCCTGCTCCGTTCCAACATATAGCTTTTGACCGGCTTGCTTGTTATTTCATCCCAAACGAGGTTCACATTTTGTTTTGGGACATCTATGCCGATGAAAAAGAAAAAACCATCCTTATCGTTGAAATATTCCTTTGCTCCCTGAGCAATGGAATCTGCCTGAAAAATCAGGCATGAAAAAAGAAAAACAATATGATATAAGCCCTTTTTCATAAAAGATTTTTCTGTTTCTTCCAATTTCATACAAAACGCAACTCATTCGAAGTTAAAAAGAAACGAGCCATGATTGTTTTTTTTCAAAATAATTCTTCAAACATTTAGACGAATGACCATATTTGTTCGACCAAACACCCTTTGGCTTCGACAGAATTTCGAAAAGAATAAGGAAAAAAAAATGAAATGCTATTACTTCTATCTAACGACATTTACATGCCCGATGTAATTGTGGGGAAAATCGCGCACATCAATTATTTTCACTTTCCACACATAAACATCTTCCTGCACCGGCTCCCCGCTTTTTCCGCCCTGCGCTTTGCCGTCCCAGCCTTTCAAAATATCATTCGATTCAAAAATCAGGTTGCCCCATCGGTCAAAGATCATGATCTCAAATTCTTTGATGTAGGTTCCGTAACCGTAGAAAATCTCGTTGATGCCATTGTGATTGGGTGTGAAGGCGTTGGGAATGTAAAAGGTGAAATCCGGTTCTATCTTCATGCATTTCACAGCGGTATCAACGCACACGCGGGAGGAATCATACACGATGAGCGTGATGCAGTAATAGCCTGTATCAGAATACGTATGGGTTGGATGCTGGTACAAAGAAGAATTTCCGGAGCCGGAAGTCGGGTCGCCAAAATTCCATGACCAATAGTACGGATCTCCGGCCGAAACATCGTAAAATGCAACAACAGGATCCAGGTACGAAACAAATTCGGGAGAGTAATAAAAATCAGCCTGGGGCGGAGGCACCCCGTTGATGGTAACCATATTCACTTCTAAGCACCCTTTTGAATCTGTAATGATAACAGAGTAAGATCCTACCCCAAGCCCGCTGATAAATGCGGAGGTTTGAACCGGATTTGTGAGCCATAGATAAGTATAAGGCGCTAATCCTCCTGAAGAACTTACAGAGGCTGTTCCGTTGGTAACACCGCATCCGCAAGGCGTAGTGGCGCTGGTAAGCGTCATTCCCGGAGGCTCAGTGATCAGAACCGAGTCCGTAATAAAACAACCGTTTGAATCGGTCATGGTAACAAGATAAGTTCCTGCAGAAAGATTAGTTGACAAAGGTCCGGGCTGGGCAGGCGTTGTGTTCCAGGAATAGGTGATGGTTCCGGTGCCGCCCGTAGCGCTGGCTGCCGCGCTTCCATCATTTCCTCCCCTACAACTCACATTGGTAGAATTAATTACGCTTCCAACAACAGGAGTTGGCTCTGTGATCGTAACCGTTTGGGTTGATTTGCAGCCAACACTATCGGTAACCTGCACGGTATACGTTGATGCCACAAGCCCGGTTGCGGATACGGTAGTTTGTGAGTTTGCTGTCCACAAATAGGAGTATGGAATAAATCCTCCGGTCGCAGTTACAGTTGCTGTGCCGGTATTATCTCCAAAACATTTATTATCCACCTGTGCCATTTGCAACGTAGGCGGAAGTCCAACGGTAATGACCAGCTTTGAGGAATCAATATACGCGCAAACGCCCAGCGAATCCATGGCATACAGGGTTACCGTGTAAGTTCCAACCGCTGTGTAGGTATGTGAAATGTTGAGCGCTGTATCCGATGGACTTCCGTCACCAAAGTTCCAGATGAAATCAGAAGCAGCGCTGCCCGTTGTGTTAAACGGCACGGTGAATGGGGCACATCCTGTATTCGGGCCGGTTAAATTAGCCTTTGCAATAGGATGCACGCTCACATCCATTTTTATAATAGCATTATTACAATTGCTGCTGTTATTATTAGTAGATAATGATCCGGGCATTGTAGGAAATGCGTTATTATTTCCGCAGCTTGCACAAACAGATTGGTAAATAAATGCTCTTCTGTCGAAGCGGCTGGTACCTCCATCCACATGATCGGGTTCAGTCATAGTATTCTCACCGTAAAATGTGCCGTACCACAGCGATTTTGCGTTGGGCGTTAGTACCATGAAATAAAAATCGCATCCATCGGTAGAAGATTGCTGTGCATTGGCAGTGATGGGCATTCCCGTTACCGTATTTGAGTTAGGTGTTCCGAATGCCTGACATCTTCCCCATCCCGCAATGTAAATGCTTTCGCAGCTGTCCACCAGAAATGCGGTGGGAGAAATGTTTGGCGCCAGGGAGCCTGTACCAACCACTGTGGAAAATAAAGTGGTGCTGAGCGCTGCGTCAAGTTTGTGAATGAACTGTGCACTGTTAGGATTGGTGTACACTCCTGCGGTTGCCGGATAGGCACCGGTAGTTAACCCGAAAACATAAATGTTGTTGCCTGAGTCATATTCGATAAAATAAGACTGGTCAAATGCAGAAGTTCCCATAAAAGTAGAGCGCAGCAGCGTTGTACCTGTATTGTTAAACACGGATATAAAACCATCTGCCTGACCCCCCATGTAGGTTGGATGCAAGACACCCGCTGTGGCAGGAAAATTATTACTGGTGGTTCCGCCTGTTACATATATGTCCTGGTTGTTTCCGATCTTTAATCCGTAAGCGGCATCATCACCGGTTCCCCCAAGATAGGTGCTGAACATAAGCGAGGTAAGGGTACTGTTCATCTTAAACACACAGCCATCCTGAGTACCCGCCAGCGTTGCATCGTATGCGCCAGCAGTGGTGGGAAAATTTGCCGATTGGGTGCAGGCTGCCACATACACATTGCTTGCGTTATCCAGCATGATCTCGCTGCGCCCGTCATCCGCATAATTATATTTTGTTCCTCCATACGCATTTGCATCGTAATTCACGCAATCATCAGCCGACCCACCCAAAAATGTTGAAGCGAGAAGCCCGCCTGTGCTGTTGAATTTCCCCAAAATAATATCCGCGCCTCCGTTAAAAGACTGGTCATAGGCTCCGGAAGTAGCTGGGAAATTGGCTGAATAAGTTCTGCCCACCACAAACAACTCATTGTTGTTGTTCACAAACATACTGTGCGGCTGCTCGTTATCAGAACCTCCGTAATAAGTTGAAAAAAGCAACGCTGTTCCGGTAGGATTCAGTTTAGAAAGCGATATGTCGAATGGGAATCCTATTCCCCCGAATCCACCGCCTCCAAACGTAGTTTGAAAAGCTCCCACCGTGGTCGGGTAGCCATTTGATGCAGCAATGCCGCCTGTATAAATATTTCCGGAAAGGTCGTAAGTTGCAGTGAAGCCCCAGTTATCCGCGGTGGAACCGGTATAAGTTGCCGCTACAAGAGTAGGATCAATTACGAGAGGAAGAGATCGGTTATAATTTCCCCTGATCGCAAAACTTAATTTGTTTCCCTCCAAAACATATTTGCAGGCAACTTCTGTTTTATTTCCATTGATCTCCTGATACGCATAAGGTTTTTGTTCCAGAATAACTCCCACACTTGTTTTGATGTATAGATGGCCGTAGTCAATCCTCATTTCATCGGGGCCATCGTAGTCCATTTTGATGTTCTTGTAATCGGCACCGGGATTAACTATAAAATCATATTTAAGATGTTTGTCAGAATTGTAAATGTGAATGTCAATGCCCGAATAAATATTCTGATACTTAACGCCTTCGTACACGCTCACATTGTCCGCCCATTTTTCCGGATCACTTCCGCGATAATAATTTCTAACAAATGAATATTTATCTGTTCCGGATATCTGAACAGCCGGATTGCTGTTCTCGAATTTTACTTTGTACGAATGATGGTGTACGGTAACAGAATCCTTGCTTTTTCTCACAAACCCGTGGAAGTCAACATTCTCAACAAGATGGAAGGTGAAAAGATTTTTCTCCAAGAACAAGCTTCCGCCCGGAATTTCAACCTGGTAGTATACCTGCGAAGGCCACTGATTTTTGTTCTCCTCAAAAAAAAGCTTGTCGGAAACAGGGTTAGGAATTACCTTCGGCTTCTCTCCTGCAAATACCAACATTCCGCAGAAAAAAGCAGAAAAAAGAATAGCAATATTTAAAAATGGAAAAATTTTCATGAAAATCAATAAATTTGCTTATCCCCATACAACTTACAGCGTATAGACGCAAATTTATGAAAAAAGTTGCCTTCAGTGGTAAATATATTTGGTTACTGTCTTATCTCCCGCAGATTTCGCAATAAAGTGCAGATGATTATGATGAATTATGATTTTATCAGCGAAAATCTGCCAAATCAATATCATCAGCGTTTTATTTGGTTATCCATTTATTTTCCAGGATATCTCTGGTATGATACGAAATAATTATATCCGCACCAGCACGGGAGAAAGCGTGCATATTCTCCATGACAATTTTCTGCTCATCTATCCAGCTATTTTTAGCGGCTGCTTTCACCATTGAATATTCACCGCTAACATTGTAGCATGCCACCGGCAATAATGTATTTGCACGAAGGTTGGAAATCACATCCATATATGCCAGGGCAGGTTTCACCATTAATATGTCAGCACCTTCCTGTTCGTCCAGCAAAGCTTCCTTCAATGCTTCCCTTCCGTTCCTGAAATCCATCTGGTAGGATTTGCGGTCTCCTTTTTGTGGTGCCGAATCGGCTGCCTCGCGGAAGGGTCCGTAAAAAGCCGAAGCAAATTTTATGGCGTACGACATTATTGCAGTATTCTCAAAACCTTTTTCATCCAGCAATTTGCGCATTACCCCTATTCTGCCGTCCATCATATCTGAGGGCGCAACCATATCCGATCCCGCCTGAGCGTGAGCCAAAGCCATTTTTGCGAGAACATCCACAGAAGAATCGTTGTGTACATACGCCTCACCCCCCACCCTTCCGGGAGTTAACAGCCCACAGTGGCCATGATCGGTGTACGCACATAAGCAAACATCCGTAATCACGTAAAGGTCTTCAGCAAAATTTCTCTTC
>SCSP01000019.1 GCA_004297845.1 Bacteroidota bacterium
AGCTGGTTTTGGGCAACACTTATCCTTTGTATTCTGGCGGGCGGATTTTTAGGAGTAGGCAATGCAGGCTTTACAACGATTTTTGCTGTACTCTGGTTGGCCGCAGTAATAATTGCCCTGATGGTTGTTTTTGATGCGCTTTAGGATTGAGCTAACCAACATTATTAACGAACACTAAATCATCTGCTATGAAAAAAAACATCCTTATCCTGTTGATCACAATCAGCCTTGGAGCAATTGCGCAGCAAACTCCTGGAGTTCCGGAAAAACCGGCTGCTTCCGGAACTTCGGCCACACCGGCTTCTCCACCCACTCCTCCTGAATCTCCCCGAAAAGAAAAAGTGGACGCCATGCGCATTGCCTTCCTCACGCAGAAGCTTGACCTCAGCCCGGAAGAAGCGCAGAAGTTCTGGCCGGTGTACAATGAATTTCAGAAAAAACGTGATGAAATCCAGAAGAAAAAAAGAGAAGATAAAAAAAGTATGAAGGAAAATATTGACTCCTTACCCGATAAACAGATAGAAACGATCGTTGATGCAGAAATGGTGTTCCGGCAAAAGAACCTTGACCTCGAAAAAGAATATCATGGAAAATTCAAGTCAGCGCTTCCTATTAAAAAGGTAGCCAAGTTGTACCATGCCGAAGATCAGTTTACTCACCGCCTGCTTGAGCAGCTATCAGAAAGGGGTAAAAAAGGCGGAATGGCACCCCGTAACGGACATCCTGATGAGGAGGGAGATCATTGAAGATAAAAACGATTCACCTATTCTTGTTAAGAACTAACCTCTCTGAGATATAATTATTTTTCTATTTTTGTCTAAACAATAAAACTTCCACTATGGATTTGACAACATCAGCACAGGTAATCGGATTCTTCATCTGGTTGTTCTTTATTACTGCGGGTACGTTTACATTGCTGTTCCTTGTATCCATGATTCCTTTCTGGATGAGCATGGCGGTACTTAACAGGTTCAGCCCTAAAATGGCGGAGAAGGTATCGACTTGGATTATTGAATTCTAGTGCTCAAATAACAGATTGATATAGATTTAGATATTTCAACATCAATTCCGCAGTTTTTCTCGAAGCCCCTGCCCCGCCTAATTTATTTCTCAGTTCATTCAGGTTTGCGGTCATGGTATTCCTGTAATCAGACTCATTCAAAAGTTTATTCAATTCGTTTCGTACTGCAGATTCGTTAAAATCGTTCTGGATTAGCTCGCGAACCACCTCTTTTCCCATGATCAGGTTCACGAGTGATATATAATCCACTTTCACGAGCATTTTAGCGATCTGGAAAGAGATAGCGCCTCCTTTGTAGCAAACCACTTCAGGAACGCCAAACAAGGCGGTTTCAAGCGTTGCGGTGCCGGAGGTTACCAAAGCAGCCTTGGATTGCTCCAGCAGATCATACGTCTTGCCGAATAAATACTTTACCTCATTCTTGCCGGCCAATGCAGTATAAAAATCCTTTTGCTGCGTGCTAACGCCTGCCACCACAAACTGGTATTTTGGAAAAGCCGCACTCATTTTAGCCATCACAGGAAGCATCTTTTCAATTTCCTGCCTGCGGCTGCCGGGCAGTATTGCAACGATAGGCCGATTATCCAAAGCATTTTTCTTTGTAAATTCCCGAAAGGAAACTTTTATTTTTTGCCTTTGTTCCAACGCATCCAACAAAGGATGCCCTACGAAATCCACCTCATAATTAAACTTCTTATAGAACTCTTTTTCAAAAGGGAGAATGACGAACATGCGGTCTACATATTTTTTGATATGATGCACACGGGACTGCTTCCATGCCCATACCTGGGGAGAGATGTAATAGAATATTTTTATTCCGTTCTTTCTGGCAAACTCAGCTATGCGGAGATTGAACCCGGGATAGTCCACAAGAATTAAAACATCCGGCCTGTAACGGAGAATATCTTTTTTACAAAACTCGATATTCTTCAGGATGGTACGAAGGTGAATAATCACCTCGGTAAATCCCATAAAGGCAAGTTCGGAATAATGATTAACGATTCCACTACTCTGCTGCGCCATCAAATCACCTCCCCGGAAACGAAAGGAGGAAGAAGTATCCAGAACCTTCAACTCACGCATCAGGTTGGATGCATGCAAATCACCGGAAGCTTCGCCTGCTATGATGTAGTATTTCATATTTTCCCTCTACTTAACAAAGGACAAGTTGCGAACCATTAGAGCGCTTATTTTTTTGTAATGTCGAATGTAATTTATTTTTTATCCCACGAATTTACTCTTTTTATTTTTCAGGTCAACTACATCATTACCTATCAAAAAAGAAGAATGAATCCTTTCTTTTTTGTGGTGCTGTTGTATTCCGCAGAAATCTTTTACCTTTGCCGTGCCGGGTACTTATTTTAGAGGATGTTATATTGTATAGAGGTGTAAAAACTCAAAAACGAAATGAATGCGCTTTTTGTAGAATCCACGGAACTTACTCCCAAAATAGTTTTTGATCCCATAAACCTGAAAT
Source organism: Bacteroidota bacterium (assembly GCA_004297845.1). Lineage (GTDB taxonomy): Bacteria > Bacteroidota > Bacteroidia > Palsa-948 > Palsa-948 > Palsa-948. Next base: position 2,499 of record SCSP01000019.1, read on the forward strand.
TTGAGATTTCAGGAGAATCACGTCCGGAAAGTGGCGGAAAATTTTATGTGCCATTGGAAAAATGGCTAAATCAATACCAGTTACATTTAATCGAACTGAAAAAGGCGGGGAAAGCGCCCTCTTTTATTTTCAAAATGAAATTTGAATATTTTAATTCTTCCTCTTCAAAGTATATATATGACCTCCTGACACAAATAGTTGAAATGTTTGCTGCCGGAATAGATGTAAAAATACACTGGCATTATGACAGCCGGGACACTGACATGGAAGAAGCCGGAGAAGAATTTGCTAAGTTAAATACTTTCCCGGTAAAATAACTGAAAAGATGCCAGTAAAAAAGTTGGCAAAGAAATGATTGATGTAAATGTGGAGCTATTTAAATTATTTATTAAAACTCGCATTAGAATAAAGAAACGGACTTGGGTTCAGAAAGCGTAAGGTGATCTCAAGCCCGCCTCTGCCGTAGCTTACTGTTTTCAGTCTGGAAACGTTTATGTCGTAGCTCACTCCAATTGTGTAATTGGCTATTTCGTAGGCTGCGGCTACAACAAACGCATCCTTATTGCGGTAGTAGCCACCCAACGAGAAGGTAGATCCTTTTATATAACCCGTGTATTTTGAATCTTCCTTGAGCATGTAGCGGACCAGTGTGCCGAAGAGCAGTTCCCTTGCGCTTCCCTGCATGGCGTACATAAAGGTAGGTGTCAAAGAATAATTCGTGTTTTTAATACCAATCATGCTGGTTCCGTGAAAAATAAATTTGCGGTATAGTTTTTCAGGCGTTCCGAAGAAGGAATAAGAGGGCTGGTTGAGGTGCGTAAGTGATGCTCCGATAAAAACATCCTTCTGATCATTGCCTCTCATGTATCGTTCATTTTTTTTGTAACTCCACAAAATTCCACCTCCAAAATCAGGATAAACTATATTGCTGTTTGAAAAATCTTCCTGCGAGGAAAGATTAGGATCATAGTTGCTTCCGTTATACTGGCTGCCCCATTTGAGCTGGCTGTAATTAATGCTCCGCTGCACAAGACCTCCCTGAAGCCCGAGTGCAAATAATTGATTCTTCTGTAATTTTAACTGGTAGGCAAGCGATAAACTTCCATTGGTAGTGCTCATTTTAGAAGTACCTGCCTTGTCACTGAAAACCAATAATCCCCAGCCCAAACCGGTTTCTGAAACTCCCTGAAAGAACAGTGTTTTTCTCTGGCTGAAAATTGTTTCGATCTGTCTGGCCCATCTTTTTTTCATTTTCTGGTCAAAGGAAAAGCCTATCGTTCTATACGGATTGGTGATGCTGCCCCATTGCTGCCGGTAATCTGTTGCAGCGCGTATCCATACCGTGGTGCCTGCCTGAGCCGGATTTATGGTCAGCGGCATATTGGTGAACTGTGCGAAGTGGATGTCTTGAGCAGCACCGGTTCCACCGATTAAAAAAAAGATTACACCGATTAAAAAATGGTTGATGGTGAATGAATAATGGATAATGGATAATTTAAAATCCTTAATCTCTAATCGTAAATTATTTTTTGTTTTCATGTTTTAGTTTTTTATTTGAGGATTAAAACGAATATTTCCTCTTTTTACAACTTCATTATTTGCGATGAAAGCTGTTTTCATGCAATACGCAACTCCCCCCGCATCGCGAATATCATCATTTTATTATTACTATGCAAGGCAATATCTAACTATTTTACAGAGCTTATGCAGGAAATATCACGAAAGTTAATTTTTAAGTGAAATTTGCATATCTGAATTTTTTCTTGATAATGGCAAAACGGAGTATTTCTGACAATTGTGCTGACATTGAGAATATTCGTTGCTCGAAGATAAAATTTATTTTTAAAAACATAACTGCAACTTTTGCAGTTACGCAGGCACTTTATTCAACACCTTCGCCATCGTTTTTCCGATAATGGCAGGAGAGTCCACCAGATGAATTCCGCACTCGCGCATAATTTTCATTTTTGCGGATGCGGTGTCATCGGCTCCTCCAATGATAGCGCCTGCGTGTCCCATCCTGCGGCCCGGAGGCGCGGTTTGTCCTGCGATGAATCCAACAACACGTTTTATGGGATTTGTTTTCAGATAATAAGCAGTTTCATAAAATACATAAATTATTTGTTTAACGAATTAACAAGCTGACCCATTTTATTTATAGTGTATTTAGACGCTCTAAACAAACCGATTCCTATACGAATGTTTATGTAGCATAAGTTATCATAATCGTATTTATAATCGTTATAATCATAATACGTTAATAAATCTGGGTATCTTGCTAATTCTATTTTCGTAGTAATATTTTGTTTGCGTCCATAGTTGTATTCCATCCCTACTCTAAAACCAATATATTCTCTTGTATATCCTATTGATTTTCCGGGTGTAAAATGATGCTTGTGTCCTTCAGCATCTTTGTATGCTTGCACATAAGGATAACCTATCAATATATCTGCATAGTAATTTATAAAGGTCCGATGTCCTGATCGTTTCCCGGGAGGACAATCAACAACTTTTAAGTCTTCATCAGCATCCGCAGGAATATAATTATCAATGTATTTTAAAAATCCATAACCAATTGCTACTGAAGGAATAAAAATATTAGAAGAGCTTGGTGGCATATAGTGGAAGGAAGTCATCGTTTTGCCTGTAATGTCTGTTGAAGAATAATAAGCTCCTCCCCATAATGTACCATCATCAGCAATAGAACCCGTTACACCCTCTCCAATAATAGAATCACTCGCTGTCCCGGAATCAGCATTATCTTCATCGTTTATAGGATGAAGCCTAAATAAGATACCGAAGCGGAAACCCTGTATTTTTCTTGTTACATGAATATTATCAAATTTATTATCAATTAAACTATCTCTTCTATGTACCAAACAAACTGCATCAAAATGTAAATAAGGTAATAATTTATTAAAGGTAGGTTTGTTGGCTCCCAAATATTTTCCTCCAGGATAATAACTCCCACCACTATAGATAGCTCCGCCATCATCACCTGTAGAGTAAATTAAATTACCCATTGCTGTCACCCCATTAATCATTCGGTAGACCTTAGGCATGCTTCGTTTGTAAAAACTTTCGGTGTACGAAAGATTAAGCCCTATCATTCCGAGATCTTTATACCTCTCGTATCCTGATATTTTGTCGAAAAGGCCATTTCTGAGATACGGAGAAAATGAAAACTGCTGATTAAAAACTTTTAGTCTGCCCTGTGCTTTCAATTCATGAACAACGCAGCAGTATGAAATTAGGATCCAAATAAATTTTAGTCTCATGGAGGGATAAATATAAAAATTTACACAGGAACCTTCTTCAACACTGCAGCCATTGTCTTTCCAATCACCGCAGGAGAATCCACGACATGAATTCCGCACTCGCGCATGATTTTCATTTTTGCGGCTGCGGTGTCATCGGCTCCTCCAATGATAGCGCCTGCATGTCCCATTCTGCGGCCGGGAGGCGCGGTTTGTCCTGCGATGAATCCAACTACAGGTTTTCTTGGGTTTTCTTTTACATACTGAGCGGCTTCATTTTCCATGTTGCCGCCAATCTCTCCGATCATAATGATACCTTCTGTTTCAGGGTCGTTCATCAAAAGTTCAACAGCTTCTTTGGTGGTTGTTCCGGGAATCGGGTCTCCTCCTATTCCTATACAGGTTGATTGTCCCAAGCCTGCTTTCGTAACCTGATCAACCGCTTCATAAGTTAAAGTTCCGGAACGGGAAACAATTCCTATGGTGCCTTTCTTGTGAATGAAGCCGGGCATGATGCCCACTTTTGCTTCTCCGGGAGTAATTACACCGGGGCAGTTGGGTCCTATCAAACGGCAGTTTCTTCCTTTGATATACTCTTTCGCAAGGATCATATCCTTGGTAGGAATTCCTTCTGTGATGCAAATAATTACTTTGATGCCCGCTTCCGCAGCTTCCATGATGGCATCGGCTGCAAAGGGTGGCGGAACAAAAATAATAGATACATCCGCCTTTTCCGCTTTCACGGCTTCCGCAACAGTATTGAACACCGGTTTACCAAGGTGCTTGGTTCCGCCTTTGCCGGGAGTAACTCCTCCAACGACATTAGTTCCGTATTCTATCATTTGTGTGGCATGAAAAGTTCCTTCGCCTCCTGTGAAGCCCTGAACAATTACGCGGGAATTTTTATTGACAAGAACACTCATAGGAAAAAGTTAATTGTTAATCGTTAAAAAGACCAAGTCAAAAGTAAAATTTTTATTGACAAGACATAAGACGTATAATGTTATAAACTTTATATCCTTATACCTCTATACCCCTATACCTCCTTTTTCCGTAAGTTTGAGCAATGAAAACCAGCCCCCTCGACAAGGACACCATTGCTGCATTATCCACCGCCCCGGGTGTTGGAGCCATAGCGGTCATTCGCGTTAACGGAAGCGAGGCATTTAAAATTTGCAGCAAGATATTCAGGAAGAAAAATGCAAAATCCACAGATATTTCCAAACTTGAATCACACACTGCGCATTACGGGGATATTGTGCATAAAAGCATTGTAATTGACGATGTAGTGCTGACGGTATTCAAAGCTCCCAATTCATTTACCGGAGAAAATATTGTGGAGATTGCCTGTCACGGATCATCCTATATCCAACAACAGCTGCTGCAATTACTTGTAAAAGAAGGTTGCAGACTTGCCAGTCCCGGGGAATTCACCTTTCGCGCTTTTTTGAACGGCAAGTTTGATCTTACACAGGCCGAAGCGGTTGCCGATCTTATTGCCTCCCACTCCTCCACTTCCCATCATGTGGCCATGCAGCAGATGCGGGGAGGATTTTCAGGCAAGATAAAAGTATTAAGAGACAGCCTTATCGACTTTGCCTCACTCGTGGAACTGGAACTTGATTTCAGCGAGGAAGATGTTGAGTTTGCCAGCAAATCTGATCTAAAGAAGCACGTTATTTCCATGCAGGCCATCCTCGATAAGCTGGTACGGTCCTTTGAACTCGGAAATGTGATCAAGAATGGTGTACCGGTTTGCATTGCAGGAAGGCCCAATGCAGGGAAATCCACTCTCCTCAATGCCTTGCTGGACGAAGATCGCGCCATTGTTTCCGACATTCCGGGCACCACCCGAGATACCATTGAAGATGAAATTGTTTTAGAAGGAGTGCGCTTCCGGTTTATTGACACAGCCGGACTGCGCGCTACAACAGACTCAATAGAGACCCAAGGTATTGCCCGAACCCACCAAGCCATGAAACTCGCAAGCGTGGTGATCTACCTTTTTGATGTGCACGAACTGAGCAGCACCGAGCTGCAAAAGGAACTTGATCAGCTAAAGCAGCATATGCCCAGTGCGGAACTTATCGTGACAGGAAATAAAATTGACAAAGAAGATATTGGGTACACTAAGAAAGAGTTTGCCGGCTTCAAAAATATTCTTTTTATTTCTTCCAAGGAAAAACAGAATCTCGAAGAACTCAAGACAAAACTCATAGATATTTTTGATGATAAATCGGCTGATATTCCTGAAACCATCATCACAAACGCCCGTCATGTGGAAGCCCTTCAGCAAACTTTTAACGCGCTCACCCGCGTAAAAGAAGGGTTGGACAAGAAAATATCAGGAGAACTGCTTGCCAGCGATATTCGTGATGCGCTGCATTATCTCGGACTGATTACAGGCGAGGTATCAACGGACGATTTGCTTCAAAATATTTTTTCCCGGTTTTGCATCGGAAAGTGAAAATACTTTTTGAAGATTCTATGTTTCAGTTTACAAAACAGGAATGGCAGGAACTTATCTCAATTCAAAATGGACCTCTGTTTTCTTATATCCTGAATACTCAGCCTTCAGCGCATTTTCCACCTGCGGATTAACCTGAACAAGCGGCAAACGAACATAGGGCAAAGTGATCTTCATCATATTGAGAACACATTTTACACCGGATGGGTTTCCATCTGCAAAGATCAGGCGTGTGAATTCATCCAATGTATAATGAAACTTCCGTGCATTCTCGAAATTTCCTGCAAGCGATTGCCTTGTCATTTCCGAGAATTCATGGGGAAATGCGTTGGCAATTACAGAAATAACTCCCTCTCCGCCTGAAGCAATAATGGGAAGCGTAATAAGATCGTCTCCCGAAATAACCAGAAAATCTTTCGGCTTATGCTTGATGATCTGCATCATCTGGTCCATATTGCCCGATGCTTCTTTTACTGCGATGATGTTCGTTATTTCATGTGCAAGTTTCAAGGTAGTTTCAGCCGTGATGTTGGAACTTGTTCTTCCCGGAACATTATAAACAATGATGGGAAGCGGGCAGGCAGCTGCCACCGCTTTGTAATGCTCGTAGATCCCCCGCTGATTCGGCTTGTTGTAATAAGGAGAAACGGAAAGAACAGCATCAACACCTTTAAAATCAAATTTCTTTATTGTGTTGATCACTTCCTGCGTGCTGTTTCCACCAATGCCAGCTACAACAGGCACTCTCTTATTTGCTGTTTTGATGGTATGTTTAACTACAGCGACTTTCTCATCACTTGTTAGTGCAGGAGTTTCTCCGGTTGTACCAAGAGAAACCACATACTCCACACCTCCCTTAATGACGTGGTTAATTACATTTTCAAGTGAATGAAAATCAACATTTCCGTTTTTGTCGAAAGGCGTTACCAGCGCAACACCCGTGCCCCTGAATTTATTAATCGAGATCATTGACGGTTACTTGTTTATCGTGTTTTTTATTTATGATAAAAAGATAGGTATCTATATTTCTTAAAAAATATTTTAATCCTTTTCCCTCCGTTGTTTCTATCATCAAATCAAAGATAGAATTATTTCTATCACTCTTTTTCCCCACCTTGAAACTGGCTTTTGACAGGGATGAAATATAACGCAGGGGAAATACATCATCCATGTTCAGATCAAGCAAAATATCATATTGATCATCCATGAAATTCTTTACATAAATGCTCTTCGGAGCGTTGTACCAGGTGAGATCCTTCCGGCAGAAAAAATCATATTCTAATTTTGAATAGGCGAGTGCCGGAATATTTTTTTGATCATAAAAGCCAATCGCCTTCACTCTTTTTTTCATCTCTCTCAGATAGGTAATGTATTTTTTAACCAGTTCAAAATCATCGCTATCGGTTGCATTAAAAACGATACCAACGGTTTTCGCGTCCTGCATGTTTACGAACATTTTGCTCCTGTTCAGAGATTTCACCTCTTCGGAAAGGAAATAATTGCCCGCTGAACTTTTTATGTTCTGAATAAGGCTCATGCCGCGGTTATTTCTCTTTCTTTTATTTTCACGGCAGGATTTCCCTGGTAAATTGAATAAGGGTCCAATGAATCTGCAGCCAATGATCCGGCAGTCAATACAGAATGTGATTTACACACAACTCCTCCACAAACAATAGATTTAGCACCGATCCAAACCCCGTCTTCGAGCACGATCCTGCCCATCATGAGATCAAAGGTTGTTTTTTTATAATTATGATTTCCGCAAAGAAGCAGCGCTCCCTGGGAGATACAGCAATTATCTCCGATAACAACATCATCCAGATTATCGATCCATGCCCCCTCGCCTATCCAGCTGTAATTACCTACGCTCAGCCGCCAAGGGTATTTTATATTGATATGTGGTTTTAGCACTACGTCTTTTCCAATTTTAGCGCCAAACAACCTTAACCAAAATACTTTAACGGATGAAAAAGGGAAGTAAGAAATGAAATAAATTCTGTTTATCAAATACCATAAAGCTCTGACAATAAGTGGAGCGCCCGGTCTATACCAATCATTATCAAATGAAGAAAGTTCTGTTTTGGACTGCATGGAGCAAAGTTATCACTTTAAAAACAATTGCCTGTTTTGTTCAATTACATTTTCGTTATATAAAATGGATCCGGCAAAATCATAGGCATTTTCAGACCACTCATCAAATTCCGATTGTTGCATCCTGGCGGCCTGATTAAGCGCCTCCACAAATTTTTCCTTATGGCTCAGGGAAATATCCCATCCCGCTTTCTTCGATTCAAGATTACGCCAGGGAGTTTGATCACTTATAATAACCGGACAGCCTGCCGACAAACTTTCAACTATGGAGTGTCCATAGTTTTCATGGCTGGTAGGTAAGATGAAGAAATGATATTTTTTAAACACTTCCTGAATATGTGAATGATCTACAATACCTTTGTACGAGACTTTAATATTCGAACTTGTTTTCCTGATTTCACTTTCACAAATGTCCCAATAAAGTGCGTCTTCCTTTGATCCGTAAATATCAAAAATCACTTCCATACTCTTATTCAGTGATCTCAGGAACTGAATCGCTGAATGCAAATTTTTCTTCAATGATATTCGTGAAAGGAAGATCAAATTAAATTTACCGATTTCTTTTATTCGCTTCACTCTGTTAATTGTACGAATGGAAGGAAGATTTAATGCAGTTACAACTTCTGCATTATTCCCAAAAACATTCTTAATTTCCTTACACTCCATTTCTGTAGACGCGTGCCATAAAACATTCTTATATAACCCGAACAATTTTGAGAACGCTAAGAATAATACCTTTTTCAGGGGTTTAATATTCAATGCACCCGGCCCAAGCATTCCTCTGGGGGCAACAATGATTCTCCTGCCGGGTTTGTTGTTTTTTAAGATCAACAAGGGGTAAATAGTAAAATATTTTGAAAACAAACTGTTTAAATAAATGGTGTCAAAACTTTCACGCAGCAATAACATTTTAATTTCTTGAAAGTTCAGGCTTTTTTTTGAAAAATAATAAACCCTGTCGCCATTGGGAAGTGTATTCCAATTATCTGACAGGATAGCAGGATAGGGAGATATACCGCCAAGATCAGTATCAGAAGTAGCAATTGAAAAATCAAAGTCGTTTTTTAAATGATCAACAATGTTTGAACAGGATTGAATAGGTCCGCCAGCCCGAAAACCGGGCAGGTACCAGTCTATCAATACGAGTATTTTTCTTTTTCTCTCCACCCGGTAGTTATCAAACTATAAGTTAATCAGCCTGTTTAAGCACAGAGCATAAACAATCGGACCATTTGTCAGGTGTAATTTGCCTGGCAAGTTCAGCGCTTTTCTCTCCCAGTTCCATTAATTTCACATCTCTCATGAGCGATATTTTTTTTAATATATTTTTCAGTTCGATGATATTTCCTGATTGAAAAATAAATCCGTTCCGGCCATTTTTGAGGAATGTTTCGGCAGCCCCGACTTTATTGCTGCAAATGATCGGGAATCCTGCGGAAGCAAATTCGTGGACCGCCACCCCCCATGGCTCAAAGTGGCTGGGTAAAATAAAGACTCCTGTTTCTGAAATAAATTTATCCATATCTATTGGCTGAACAAAGCCAAAGTGCTTAATATCAGGATGTATTTCAGGTGTAACATTGCCCGTGCCCAAACACCATAATTCCCAATCATTTGAATTTTCTTCTTTAAATGCAACAAAGGCTTCCCAAAGATCTCTTATTCCTTTAAAATCATAATATCGCCCGGTAAAAATAAAGCGGTGAGGAAACTTTTTCTTTTTTTGCTCCCTGAATTGTAAAAATAATCCGTGAAAGAACTTGTAGTTGCAGGAGTAAAACCCGGTTAAAATCCTATCCTCTGCAAACCTTAACCGGTGGGCGAACTCCAATTGAGCCTTTCCGGGAATCCAGCAGTGGGTAAAAGCCCTGTGAATGAGTTGTTTAGCAAGTAAAACAGCGCCTCTTTGCTTTATGGAACCTGTCCACTTATTGTCAAATCCAAGAATGACAGGGATTGTGTTTTTAAAACTTTTACATACGCCAAGATATCCCTTATCGGTCCATCCGCTGCAATAGATCGCATCTGGAGAGATAGTTGAAGCCAGTTCCATTAATCGTTTATTATCAAACTGATTTCTTAGATATCGGAATATCTTTTCATCAAAAAAAAAATTGAACGGAGCCTCTTTATTGACGGGAAGATGTACTAAATGAATTTCCATTCCCCTTTTTGAAAGATTATCAAGGCAGGAAATAAAATATCCTGCCAGTTCAGTGTACAGGAACAATATCTTCATTTTTCTTTTCATTAAATTCCATGCTACCCAGCAGGGTAAGAATTATCCACAATTGTACAGTAAAAGGATTCAATGATGCGGCAAGCCATGATTCAAAGTTGGCTGAAAACAGAACAGCGAACATGACAGGAAAAGCTAACCTTGAATTCTTAGCTCCTTTTAAAAAAGCAAGGAAAAAACCACGCATAAAAAAAATCAAACCCATAATACCTGTATTTATCCAGATTGTCAGATAGGAATTATGCACATTCCCCTGGTGTCCCCGGATAGCTAACTCATCGTAATGCTTATCAAAGAGCAATTCATCATAAGCAAAGCCTTTGCCCAAGAAAAAATTATGCTGTATCTGTTCCCAGGCAAAACTCCATGCAATATTCCTGCCGGAGCCTGTTTCCAATGACTGTATCCTGAAATATTCATCTAATCCTACGGAAGTAATCATCGTTGTGAGGTTGATAAAAACAAGTTCATAACCAATGGTAATCAAACATAAAATAATAAATCCTAAAAAAGGAGAAAGCTTATAGAGTCTGGTGAAGATCAGAAAAATAAAAATACTGGTTATCGTACTTCGCGAACCGCTGAAGAAAACTGATAAAATGATCACAAAATAGACAACTGTCTTTTCCACTCTTGAAAACAAATCAGGGAAGTATTCATGGACAACATAATATAAAAGAAAAAATAAAGTACAAAATAAGCCAAGCCCGTTAGGATTTCCAAATATTCCCCTGTATCTTCCTTTTAAAGTAGCTATATCAGGATTAACATATTTGAGAATCAATCCTAAAAGAAGCACCAAAGTAAAAAGATAAATAATATTTTTAAAAAAAATGCTGCCTTTTTCCTGATATATCTTTATCAGATAATTGGATGCTATAAACATCAGTAACGCATAAGAAACAAATTTTTGCATGGAGATTAACCAGTTATCGCTGAACGGAATCAGAAATAAGGCAATAAGCAGAAAAGGGGTAAATAAATAAACTAATTTATCAAACACGGTAAATTTCTCCCTGTCAAAAAATAAAAAAACAGATAACAATGGAATATAAATAACCTTCACATCCGCAACAAAAGCAAGCGGCTTATACCGGCTATCCGACAAGATCAGAATCACAAGCAATCCCAAAAAAATTTCCTGGTAAAGTTCCTTTCTCTTTAACAGAATTACAGAAGCTAAAATAATGACCGATGCAGCAATAGTACCGCCAACCATTCCGGTTACTACCCATAGAAAGCATAGAATTAAAAACTGATAATTGTTTTTAAAATATTCTGCCACAGTTCAGGACGTTTTTAATGTTTTAAAACAGGCTCAAGTAAGGATCACTTGTAAAAATCAAAAACAGACCTTACAATAAATTTAATATCAGAATCAGCCAACTCATAAAACAAGGGCAACCGCAGGAGACATTCAGCATATAGATCGCAATTTTTCAGAATCCTGCCATCGTGTTTATCTTTGTAAAAATTGCTTTTATGCAGGGATTGGTAATGGAATACAGCGTGAATACCCTTGCCCTTCAGATAACCAAGAAGCTTATCACGCTGCGTTAAATTATTGCACAAAAGAAAAAACAGATGACCGTTATTTGTAGCGTAAGAAGGAATAAAGGGTAATCTCAACAGTCCCTTTTGCTCCAGCGATTTCAACTCTCCGTAATACGTTTCCCATATTTTCTTTCGTCTTGCCTGAATAAGATCCAGATTCTCCAGTTGAGCGAAAAGAAATGCAGCAATCAGATCAGAAGGAAGAAAGGAAGCTCCAACGTCAACCCATCCATACTTATCGATCTCCCCTCTGAAAAATGCGGACCGGTTGGTACCCTTTTCCCAAAGGATCTCCGCCCGGTTACTGAACTTGTCATCGTTGATGGCTAACATCCCTCCCTCTCCGGAAATGATATTTTTTGTCTCATGGAATGAGAATGCCGATAGGTGGCCAATTGCCCCAAGTGGCTTGTCCCAATAAAAGGAATCAACAGATTGTGCGGCATCTTCAATAACATACAGGTTATATTTAGCAGCTATACGTAATATCTCGTCCATATTGCATGCAATTCCTGCATAATGAACCACAACGATCGCTTTGGTTTTATCGGTGATTAGCTCCTCGATCTTACTTTCATCTATTCCGGGATGATCCGTACGACTATCAACAAAAACGATCCTGGCTCCGCGTAAAACAAAAGGATTAGCGGTAGACACAAAAGTGAAAGAGGGCATTATTACCTCATCCCCTTCCCTGATATTAATAAGCAAGGCAGCCATCTCAAGCGCATCGGTACAGGAAGTAGTTAAGAGAGATTTCTTAAAACCATATTTTTTTTCAAAAAAACTGTGGCACTTATTTGTAAAGACACCGTCACCCGATATTTTGCCTGCCTCTATAGCCTGACGCATATATTGCAGTTCATTACCGGATAAAAATGGCTTATTAAAAGGTATCATGATTCTTTATTTCAATTCCTGTTATTTCAAAAATACAAAATGTTTAGCGGCAAAATCAAAGGCATTTCCTGATTGCATTGATCGTAGTGTCAATGATCCTATCCCATACAAATTCTTCCCTCACTTTCTTTATCGAAGTTTCTTTAAGTTTCATTAGTTCTTTATCCGGAAAATGAATGGCTTTGGAAATAGCTTCGGAAATCTTGCTTTTACTGCTTTCTTCAAGTAACCACCCATTTTCCTTCGAAACCATAAGATCAATTGCCCCTACATCAGAAGCTATTATTGCCAAACCGCTTGCCATTGCCTCCAGGATCACATTAGGCATACCTTCAGAATGGCTGGGACACACCAGCACATCGCAGCTTCTTAACAATTCTCTCAATTGGATGGAATCCGTAATTTCACCATGATAGAATATTTTATCTGAAATAACTCTTTTTCTTTCAAGTATGTTTCCAACAAAATGGAATTCAAAATCATTCTTCCGGATCAATTCCTGCAGCGAAGCGTTTAATTCCTCAATACCTTTTCTTCTTTCATATCTTCCCAAAAAAACAAATTTTCTTCTTTTTTCCGGATAGCGTGGCGCCTCAGTGATCCAAGATCGTTCTATACCGGACGGAATTTCAAGAATTTTATTTTTACCCGAACACAGCCTTGAGATCAGTTCGGTGATCTTACCGCCATATGAAAATACGAAATCGGCATTTCTTGCGTTATACAATACAGGTTTTCTCAATAGAAATACCTGCTCAAGTTTCGATCTAACAGATGGCGATTTCTGAAACATTTCATACCCGTGAAAATTAACGCCTATCTTATTCTTTTCGTTTCCTTTAATTTTCTCTTCGATAAATTTCCATCCGGTAAATCCCTTTGCGTATACAAAATCTACAGGAGGCGCGACTCTGAACGCTTCATAGACTCTGCAGGAATACACGTATGACTCTCTTAGGTAATGCCCCGGACCTGAGGAAAATTCCGGAAAATCAATTGAGACAGAACGAATACGCTGCTTCTCAGCATCTGAAAAGCAATGTAACAATTTAAAGTCATTTGTTTTCTCCCCTCTGAATGTTGTATGGTAAAGATCAACCTGAACGCCTTTCAGGGAAAAATATTTTGCGAGATAATAAGAATGGCGCTGCATTCCTCCCACCACATAGGGATGTATCCCGTCTGTAAACAAAGCGATTTTCACAAAATCAGCAGGTTGGAATTATTATTGTATTTCCGAAATCAGATAATAAGTATCTTTGATTGACCGCATTATATATGTTGTATTTAGGAACTACCAAGTTTAAAATCATCAGGCAAAGGTATTTAAATACGGAAGATGTTATTCCAATCATTCTCCTTGCATTAAGCACAATTGCCCATTTGATCTGCATTAATTATGGAAAGCCCTACCATATTCATCCGGACGAGAGTTACATTTATACGGACGCACTGAAGGTATGTTCCAGTTATTTTGAAGGGAGGTTCCAGTCTGAATGGAATCTATCGATGACAAGTACTTTTCTCTGGACCCCCGTTGTATTTGTGCTCGGTATCTTAACAGATATCTGGTCATCCTTTGATGAGTTTAAAACAGCGTTCATCGCAGGAGATTTCGATGTATTGCATTATTACCGCATTCTCTCCGTTCTGCTTGTCTTAGCTGGAAATTTACTCCTTTTAAGGATAGTTAACAACAGGATCAAAGATTCTTTTTTGCGATTATCCTTCCTATCAATGGCCTTTTTTAATGGGCTATTCCTGGCTACAAATATTTACATTAAAATAGATTCGCTGGCGTACTTTTGCACAATTGCTTATCTGTATGTCCTGCTAAGAAATAATGTTCTTACCCGTGCAGGGAAACACTCATTAAGATCATTTCCTCTTCTCACCCTGCTCAGCATGGGCCGGGTTGACGTGCTGGTGCTGCATTTTTTTGTTTCGGCATTTATCATTTATCAAATATTCAGGGAGAAGAACGGTGGAGTACTTCCGCTCCTGAAATACACCGGAATTTGCATGCTGGTCTATTGTGCGATTACACTTAAGCCAGTTGTATTATTTTACCGATATATGCACCCGGCATTCGTAACAGAAACATGGGAATCATTCGGAACCATAGTGGCTCAAAGCACCGCCTCTGTCTTCTCCAGCCTTAGTTTCTCTCAAATGGCCATTAAAGTTTTCCGGCATTTTATTGAAACCGCGAATATTTTTATCCTCCTTACTCCGACAGTTCTTCTTTTGTTCATTTTGAAACCGAGTAGAACAGGGATTATCTTAATTCTTTCGGCAATTACCGTCCTCGGTGTGTTTGCATTGGTTGGTGTGAGTAATTTTCCCAGGCACCGAATGTTGCCTTTTTTACTGTTGTTTTTATCGATGATTATGGCTTCCAACGTAAACTCCATGTCCGGAGTTAAAAAGGGTATTCTCTCCCTGCTCCTGATCTTACAGATTGCGCCATATGCTATTATTGCTTATAAGATAAATATACCCAATAACTATCGCTCGCAGCTTAGAGATTATATTTTAACCCACACCAGCAAGGACGATGTAATTGCCCAGGCGAGTTACGGGATTGATGGCTATTCTATTGAAATTCTCTCTTCCGCAGAATATTACCGTACATTGGCAAAATCCTCATTGGCAACAGGAGCAGGTACGGGACAGAAAGCCTTATATAAATCAAAACTGAAGAACTTAAACAGAAGGACAATTATTCCTGTGCTGAACAGTCATCTTATCCTGAAGGTAAAAGGAGACTCCAGAATTCAACGGATACTTCATGGCGATACCCTTCTTGCTGCTGAAGAAGAATATGCCGATGTGCTCAGTTTTTCTTTTTTTGAATGTTCCGATAAATTCCGGGCATCAAAATATTATATCAACAGGGACTTGGGAGTAAATGACTGTATCAAAGAGAACTTTATATTAGAAAAAGTATTTTCGCCAAAGCCGGCAATTATTCCCTGGTACACGGGCCTTATAAACAACATGCTGTTTAAGGTGGATTTCTATGTTTGGAAGAATAAAAAATACCTACCCTGATGGAACCGGAAATAATTGAAGGTATACCCTGTTATGCCCCAAAAATGGCGCGCGATAATACTGGTTATCACCCGGAAGCCCTGACCATCCTCTCAAAATTGGAAAGCGATAATTTCTGGTATATCTCCCGCAATGCGGTTTTAAAAAAGGTCTTCAAACGATTCCTGAAAGATGGGAAGGCGGAGGTGATGGAAGTTGGATGTGGAAATGGAACAGTACTCCGTGCGCTTGCAGAACTAAAAAACATACACTTTACCGGTGCGGATATATATCTTACCGGTGTGCAATTTGCAAAGTTGCAAGTGCCTGGCGTGGATTTCATTCAAATGGATGCTGAAAATATTCCTTTCACCGAAAAGTTTGATGCTATTGGATGTTTCGATGTTCTGGAACATATCGAGAACGATACCCGGGTATTGTCTCAGCTTCACAAAGCCCTGAAGCATAATGCAAAACTTTTTATTACCGTACCCCAATATCCCTGGTTATGGAGTGAGATTGACGAGATAGACCGGCATAAGAGAAGATACACAAGAACAGAAATAATAAAAAAAATTACAATGGCGGGGTTTACCGTTCAACATGTCAATTGTTTTGCCTTTGCCGTATTTCCAATTACCTTGCTCTCCAGATTAGGGAAGAAAAGAAAAAAAGCAGATGCGAAAATTGATAATAACCCTGTCAGATACCCGGAAATACAGATACCCGAAATTTTTAATGTCATTCTTCGTTTCATAAGCAGAATGGATGAATTCATGTACAGCTTAAATATTAAATTGCCGTTTGGCAGCTCCATTTTACTCGTTGCAACCAAAAAATAAAAATTTACTTATGGAATATCCCTATCATTTCCCTGCCTCCATCAATAGTTTTCACATCTTTTAACTCTTTGAATTTTCTGAAACAAGCTGACAGCGTTTCCTGATTAAAGCGATTGGTAGGGTGGTTTTTTCCAGGGTTGGCTGAATATTTTGCAACTAGTTTAATAAAAGAATTCCCGCTTTCAGATAAATTACGAACAGGTTCTGCTATTATTAATGCGTGTTGAGCGGCATCCATGAGCTTATTGATCACTGAAATTTCTTGTGGCATAAATTGATACAAACTTGCCTGAATAACTACATATTCAGCCGAAGGGATATTATCTCTGAAAAGATCGTGTTGGATAAAAGAAATATTATTTCTCTTACCGGCACGGACAAAAACAGGGTTAATATCCAGTCCTGTGTAAGTAATGTCCTTTGCCTTCAGATAATGCCTGTATAAGTATGCGTCACCGGCACAAACATCCACTACAGTTGCATTTTTCGGGATAAGGTCTGCAATTGCCTGATATCTTGCTTCAAAATATTTACCATAAAGCAACTTCATGATAAAACTATAAATTAATGGATGCCAGTAAACAGGACTTTTCATACAGTACTATTTCTTTTCTTTATCCTCTGCTTAAATTTATATACCTCAACAAAATAATCAATCGTATCATTGAAAATCCTTACTGTAGAATTTTTTTCTGATTTCCGCATGAATAATCCGTCCACCTCTTTTATTTTATACTTGCGCAAATAAGAGAGAACCATCACTTCTGTATCAAAAAACCATTTCTTATTTTGAATCTCCCGGGATAATTTCACAATACATTCTTTTCTAAAAAACTTAAACCCAGTCTCCGTATCCATTCTGGGAATGCTCAGATATTTGCTGATCAGAATTTTGTACCCGACACTCAGGATGTGCCGCAGAATAAAAACAGGAGACGGTAAAAGGGCATAATGCCTGTGCACAGTACATACATCGAAGCCTTTTTCCAATTCAGAAATAACACTCAGCAGATAAACACAGGAAACCTCCAGATCAATATCCAGAAAACCAACGTACTTTCCCCTGGAGATATTCACTCCATCGAGAAAAGTGCCCCCACGGCCTACATTGGTTTTATGAAAAAGATATTTCGTATTCGAAAAATCCTTTACAATAGAAAGAATAACATCCCGGGTCTTGTCTTTGCTGCAGTCATCTACAAAGATCATTTCAAAACTGTATTTAGTAGCGTTTAACAGATCATGGATAGCCTGCACACTATCCCTTAAATGACCTTCTTCCTGATAACAAGGTATAACAATAGAAATATCGTATAGCGCCACTTTATCGGTCATGTGCCAATATGTAATTTATTGCAAAGGTACATATTAAAATATGTTATAAAATCAGATAAAAAC
>SCSP01000218.1 GCA_004297845.1 Bacteroidota bacterium
TTCTGATTTTAAAAAGAAATATGATTTTCTTGTTAGTAAACATAAGCAGCTTCTTGCCTTGTACGATTTCAAATACGATCTCGGGGAGCATGAACCTGTCTGGTTTGATGGAATAGAATCGGTTAAGCAGTTCAACTGCATCGAAAGCGAAAAATATCTTAGCGATGCATTCGCGGGAAAGAAAACTGTTCTGGCAGAAGGAGCCCAGGGCTCTTTGTTGGATATTGATTTTGGCTCCTACCCCTTTGTTACCTCCTCCAGCACCGTTTGTGCAGGAGCTTGCACAGGTCTTGGAATCCCTCCAAACAAGATTGGAAGAGTGCTCGGCATATTCAAGGCATACTGCACCAGAGTGGGAAGTGGCCCCTTCCCTACTGAGTTAAACGATGCTACCGGTGGATTTCTTCGCAAAGCAGGAAATGAATTTGGCTCAACAACCGGCAGACCTAGAAGATGCGGTTGGCTGGATCTGCCTGCGCTCAAATATGCAGTTGCTATCAGCGGTGTTACAGAACTCATCATGATGAAAGCGGATGTTCTCAGCGGACTCGATACGATCAAAGTTTGTACGCACTATAAAATCCAGACCCCCTCTAACTCCCCCGAAGGGGGAGAACATGGGAGTTCAGCACTCTCCCCTTTGGGGAGAGATGGAGAGGGGTTGATTGATTTTCTGCCATACGATATCACCTCTCACCCGCTTTCCATCGTTTATAAAGAGTTTAAAGGCTGGAAATCCGATCTGCAGGACTTGGCGCAAAACATCCCTGCTCAGCTGGAAGACTATATTAATTTCATCGAAAAAGAAATTAAAGTTCCGATTACTATGATCTCTGTAGGACCTGACAGAAAACAGATCATAGCAAGAAAAGGCGTACCCGCCTGATTATTGCATTTAGTTTGTTCTGTACCTTTGCATGGATATGAAAAAACACCTTGTTTGTTTTCTGTACGCACTTTTATCTTGCTGCTTTTCATTTGCACAACGAACAGTAGAAATCAAGAAAGCAAACTCTCTGGAATCTGCACCTCACATCGGGCAAGATGTAAAAAGACTGCTTGGAAATGTAGTGCTGAAAGAGGGCAACATGTATATGTATTGCGATAGCGCTTATTTATTTCCCGACAATTCGATCAAAGCTTTTAACAACCTGCGTATTGTAAAGGGAGATTCGGTAAATATTTACGGAATGTTTTTGAATTACAACGGAATTACCCGGATTGCGGAAATCACCAAGAATGTACGCCTGATTGAAAAAGGCTCTACCCTCACAACGGAGTTATTGTATTACGACACACGGAGCTCCATGGCAAATTATCCGAACGGAGGAACCATCATCAGCAAGCAGAACACACTGACCAGCCAATTCGGTTATTACAATCCGAAAAAGAAAACATTCTCTTTCAAGAAAAATGTCGTATTAACAAATCCTCAGTATGTAATGAATTGCGATACCTTGAACTTTAACTCGGGAAATAATACAGCGTACTTCAACGGACCTACGAATATTACCAGCAAGGGCGATCATATTTATTGCGAAAGCGGATGGTACAACACCGATAATGACCTCGCGAAATTCAGCAAGAATGCCTATATCGTTACAAAGCAGCAAACAATGAAAGGCGATTCTATTTTTTTTGACAAGATAAAGGATATTGGAAGAGCATACGGACATGTTTCTATCCTGGATACTGTGCAAAGCATTATTGTATCGGGCGATATAGCATTCAGAAACGGTAAACTTGAAACTTCAACCGTAACAGGCAACGCGCTCTTAAAACAATATTACGGTAAAGACACACTCTTCCTTCATGCGGATACCTTGCACGCTGTTGATGAACATCCTGTAAACCGAAAAGGAATTAAGGATACTTCTATCACATGGAGAGTTTTTTTTGCATACAGAAAAGTTAAGTTCTTCCGGACCGACATACAGGGAAAATGTGATTCCCTGGTTTATTCCGGAAAAGATTCTCTTATGCGGCTATTTAAATCCCCTGTTTTATGGCAGGAGGAAAATCAGCTTACTGCAGAAAAAGTTGAAATAAAGACAAGTAACGGAGAAATCAAAAACCTCTTCCTGAAAAACAATGCATTTATTATTTCGGAGGAAGATTCCGTAAAATACAATCAGATAAAAGGAAAACAAATGACAGGGTATTTCAAAGAAAATAAACTCGCCAAAATATTTGTTGAAGGTAACGGGCAAACCATCTATTTTGCAAAGGACAAAAAGAACGGAAAGGAGAATTTTATTGGTGTGAATAAGGCCAACTGCACTAACCTGATGATCTACATCAAGGATAATTCAGTGGAGAAAATAACATTTCTAAAAAAACCGGATGCGATCCTTTTCCCCATAAGCGACTTCATTCCCAAAGAATTTTTGCTGAAAGATTTTCTGTGGAGAGTTACGGAAAGGCCGCTTTCGGTTGCCGGTATATTCCTGAGATAAGTACTGCAGCCACGAATTACACTAAGTACCACTAATTTTTAAAAGAGAATAGTTCACCCGGCTTAGTGGAAATCAGTGAAATTAGTGGCTATAATTTTATTTCCTTCTGCTTAGAAATCCTTATTTTTGTGTCCCTTTTAGTTGATTTAAGTTTCTTTGCCCGGATGTTGGAATTGGTAGACAAGTACGTTTGAGGGGCGTATGCCGCAAGGTGTGGGGGTTCAAGTCCCCCTCCGGGTACAAACGGGGAAAGTAGCCAAATTGGAGCTACTTTCCCCTCCACCAGTCCTTAGCAAAGCTCCTATTTTCAGGGAGTTGGGGTGAAATATGGGATTAAGCAAGCCGGTTCGACCGCCTACCTTTTCCTTAGCAAAACCGCCCAAAAAAATGCCCTTTAAAAAGGTTTGTTTCCCTTCTATATTTGCTTGATTGTATATCCAATGCAGATCGGTCAGATATGGAAGAGCAGTATTATATAGTTCCCTGGTCTTGCTATCATCCTTTTTCAGTTCATCTAATTCCATTGTTTTGCCATTCAAGTCCTTTGAGAAGATTGGAAACCATTTTTCATAAGTTGATTGCTCAATCTTATTGGTTATGTACTTTTCCTCCAAAGCATTTATTTTTTCACTTATAGCAGTATATTCTAAATTTATTTTTTGAAGTTTCTGATTGCGATCTTTTAAGTTTACTTCCAACTGTATTTCACTTTCAATTTTTAGAGCCTCAATATAACTTTTGTCTAATGAAAGATGTTTTAGTATTTCACAAATTTCATTATGAACCTTATTCGCACTGTAATTTTCTCCGTTACATTTTTTACAACGATAGTAATAATAATAAGCTGATCTTCCTTTTGATTTACCGCCAGTATGTAACCCTCCACAGGATTGGCATAATAAGAATCCTCT
>SCSP01000219.1 GCA_004297845.1 Bacteroidota bacterium
TACTTCGGAGTTCGCTCGGCTGTACAAATGAACGGGTCTCCCTCACTCATTATAGACATTGGAGGTGGCAGTACGGAATTCATCATTGCCAACAAAAAAGAAATTTTCTGGAAACACAGTTTCTTGATGGGTGCTGCCCGTCTGCTTGAAAGATTCAAACCTTCCGATCCCATCACTGAATCCGAGGTCAAACAAATTGAAGTTTATCTTGAAAAAGAACTTCAACCATTGTTTGCAGCTGTTGATCGCATTCTAAACGCACATCTTCCCTCCCCTTTGGGGGGAGGGACGGGGAGGGGGTGTGAATTAATCGGCTCCTCAGGCTCCTTCGATTCCCTGGCCGAAATGATCGGTTATCACTTTTACGATACCGAAGCATTGAAAGGAAAAACTGAATACGCTTTTAACATGGATGATTTTGAAAAACTATATCAGGTCATTCTCAAGTCGACAACCAAAGAACGAATGCTCATGAAAGGCCTTACCAAAATGCGCGTGGATATGATCGTTGTCTCAGCCATTATAGTCAATTTCGTAATTGCGCGGCTTGGAATACAAAAAATGCGTGGCTCAAAATTCTCTCTGAAAGAGGGGGTTTTGTGGGAGTTGATGAATGTTAAAAAATAAATTCATGCTACACCAGTTATTTACCGGACTCCTCGCATTCATTTTCACGGGAGCATGCGGTCAGTTTTTCAGTATCGATACCTTGAAAGCAACCGGACCCAAAGAATTTTCCGGCATGATCAGTTCAGTCAATAAATACATTTTTCCTAAGTTCAACAGCAATGTCCGGGCAGCAGCAGCAAAAAAGATAAATGATCATCTCACTGAGGATCTTTTAGAAACAAAGCTAGGGGAAGAAAAACAGAGCATCTTCGAAAATGTATGGGGAAGTGAAGAATTTCAAATTCCAAGACTGACAGATATCTCCTGGCAGATAATTTCGAATACCGGAAAAATACTTTCGGTAAATATGTCTGGACAGGGCTGCGGAGCCTACTGCGAAGGTTTTACCAGGGGATATAATTACAATTCCATGACGGGCAACACACTACATCTGGATTCCATTTTAAACCCCTCCGGCACCAAAAGATTGTGCGATTCGCTCGACAAGAGTAAAAGGGAGATAATCACAAATTTCATCGACAAAGTAAAGCTTAACATAAAAAATGGCAAGGGAGATCCCGGACGCGACCCTGAAATGCTGGAGATGTATCAATCCTGTCTGGAATGGAATTTTTCAATCTACCCGGAATATGTGAATTCCATGGACTTCACAATTGAGAATGAACAACTCTCCGTTGTTCTGGGCAGATGCTCGGCCCATGTGAACCAGGCCCTGGATGAACTTGGAGAGTTCACCTTCAAAATTCAGCTCAGGGACTGGAAGCAATACCTGACCCCGCTTGGGGCCTCTTTGCTAAAAAAATGACCTATGCATCGTCCAGGTGCGGGGTGGATGCAGGTCCCTTCTATTTTGCTATTTTTACCTTCCAATTTTCAAACGTTCCTTCATGCCTAAAATACTGGTCATTGATGACGAAAAAAGCATCCGCAAGACCTTGCGTGAGATCCTTGAATACGAAAACTTTAAAGTAGATGAAGCAGGCGATGGAGCCGAAGGTGCGGCTATGGCCGAAAAAGAAAGTTACGACATCATTCTCTGCGACATAAAAATGCCAAAGGTAGATGGCATGGAAGCCTTGGATAGAATATTGAAGTGTCGTCCCGAAACGCCCATCGTGATGATCTCCGGCCATGGAACCATTGAAACCGCGGTGGAGGCTGTAAAAAAAGGAGCATTTGATTTTATTGCAAAGCCACTTGATCTCAACCGACTACTGGTTACCGTTCGCAACGCCATGGATAAAACCAATCTGGTTGCAGATGTAAAAGTTTTAAAGAAAAAAATTTCAAAGACATTCGAAATGATCGGTGAATCTCCAGCCATCGCCCAAATTCAGGAAATGATCGAGAAAGTGGCTCCTACCGATGCACGCGTACTCATCACCGGAGAGAACGGAACAGGAAAAGAATTGGTGGCAAGATGGATGCATGAAAAAAGCAACCGTGCAAATAATGCGTTCATTGAAGTGAATTGCGCAGCCATCCCCAGTGAATTGATAGAAAGTGAATTGTTCGGACATGAAAAAGGCGCTTTTACTTCTGCCGTAGCCCAGCGCAAAGGGAAATTTGAACTGGCCGAAGGAGGAACCATTTTTTTGGATGAGATCGGAGACATGAGTTTATCTGCTCAGGCGAAAGTGCTTCGTGCTTTGCAGGAAAATAAAATTACCCGGGTAGGAAGTGAAAAAGAAGTGAAAGTGAATGTGCGTGTGCTTGCCGCCACTAACAAAGAGCTGCAGAAAGAAATTGCCAAAGGGAATTTCAGAGAAGACCTTTATCACCGGCTCAGTGTTATCATTATTAAAGTTCCTTCGCTGAACGACCGCAAAGACGATATTCCTCTTCTGGTCGATCATTTTGCAAAAATGATCTGCGAGGAACAGGGCATTCCGCAAAAAGCATTCTCCAAAGAGGCTATCAAAGAGTTACAAAAAGTAAACTGGACAGGTAACATCCGGGAGTTGCGCAACGTAGTAGAAAGGCTAATCATCCTCGGAGAAAAAACCATCAGCGGAAAGGATGTTATCACTTTTGCTCAGCCGATGAAAGAAAAATAGACAGTAGGCAATAACAGCCAAATGAATCCACAAACTATTAGAAAGATTGATTATTGGTTTGGTCAGCCGATTTGTTTTTTACTTACGCTTCTTAATTTTTCTTCACCCCAAAAAAGAACTCCTAAGAAAATTATTTTCTTAAAATTTATTGAGCAGGGGGCCACGGTACTGGCGTACAGTGCTCTCAAACGCGCCACCGAGCTGGTTGGAAAAGAAAATGTGTACTTCTGTGTATTTGAGAACAACCGCCCCATTCTGGACATACTTGATATCATTCCTCAAAAAAACATCATTTCCATTCGCGACAAATCACTGTTTTCATTCCTTGCGAGCACATTTTCTGCTCTGCTGAAAATAAGGGGCGAAAAAGCAGACACCTCTGTTGACATGGAGTTCTTCTCCCGCGCTTCGGCCATATTTTCTTTTTTGTCAGGAGCCAAAACACGCATCGGGCTGCATCGCTTCACCAGCGAATATCCTTACCGCGGTAATCTGATGACACACCGCATCCAGTACAATCCCTACCTGCATATTTCAGAATATTATTTTTCACTGGTGGAGGCAAGTTTAGCGGATC
>SCSP01000220.1 GCA_004297845.1 Bacteroidota bacterium
CCTAAACCAACCAACCAGTTTTCCCTATGAAATCGCTGAATTCATAAGGATATTTAGATTTGACTACCTTTGGCTCGCTATCGCGAATTAATCATTCGTATCTTCGTATAAATTTCGTTTTTCGAGGATTTATGCTAAAAGAGATCAGCGCACTTATACAAAAAGAGGTTCTGCTGGAGTGGCGGCAGCGCTATGCCCTTGGAGGAATGTTTCTGTATGTAGTTACCACCGTATTTATTTGCTTTCTTTCCTTCAAAAATGTTATAGATACAAATGCCTGGAACGCTCTTTTCTGGATCATCGTTTTGTTTGCTTCCGTAAATGCGTCTGCAAAAAGTTTTTTGCAGGAAAGCAAGGGCCGGTTGCTCTATTATTATACAATTTGCAGTCCCCAGTCATTTATCCTCTCCAAGATAATTTACAATGCCGTATTGATGCTGATCCTTTCCATTACCTGCTTTTCATTCTACAGCCTGTTTATGGGAAATATTGTAGAGAACCTTCCACTGTTTTTTTTAATAATCCTCCTTGGATCTGTCGGCATCTCATCTCTGCTCACCATGATTTCTGCCATTGCCTCCAAAGCGAACAATAACTTCACCATCATGGCTATCCTCGCTTTTCCCATCATCATGCCTATTTTGATAACCATCATCAAGCTTTCGCAAAATGCAATTGACGGAACCGATTTCTCTTATAACCTGAAATATTTTTCTGTACTTTTCTCGTTGGATGTGATTGTAGCCATACTTTCTTACTTATTATTTCCGTACCTTTGGAAAGATTAATGAAGCCTTGCCCCAGCCCTAAAGGGAGAAATGAAGCCCCAACCCTAAAGGCGGGAAGCAAATAATATGTTCTACAAAGCAAGCCCACTGATCTTTAAAAAAGCTGAAGAGCTAAGGAGTAACCTTACTCCCGCAGAAGATATGTTATGGAATTACATCGGCCAGGGTCAGTTAGGAATAAAGTTCAGAAGGCAGCATCCGGCTTCAATATATATATTGGATTTCTACGCTCACAGAATAAAACTGGCTTTGGAAATTGATGGGAGTATTCATGCGAATGAGGACGTAAAGCATAATGATGAAAAAAGACAATCTCACTTGGAGTCATTGGGAATACATTTCTTACGTTTTTCCAACCAACAAGTGTTAACTCAACTTGATTCTACATTGGATAGCATTAAAATTACAATATTAACATACTCTAACTCTCTCAAGGAGGTTAGCGGTTCATCAAACTCCCTTTAGGGCCGGGGCAAATGAAATCTTGGTGGAAAATCCTTTGCGTGTTCCTGCTGATGTACACCATCATTGCCGGCTTTCTGACGGATGTTCCCCGTCTCCCGATTTTACACGAAACCATCCGCAACCAATATTTTCACGTTTGCATGTGGTTTTCCATGATGATTTTATTTACGATAGGGCTGATATCAAGCATCCGCCATTTGGCGAGTAATAAAATTGGGCATGACATCATCGCTTCAGAAGCAGTAAACTCAGGGATGCTTTTCGGCATACTTGGCCTTGTAACCGGAAGCTTATGGGCGAAATATACCTGGGGAGCCTGGTGGACCAACGATGTGAAACTGAACGGGGCAGCTATCACAATGCTTACGTACTGTGCCTATCTCGTGCTTCGCAATGCGATTCCGGATGAACGGAAGCGTGGGAAAGTTGCTGCGGTTTATAACATTTTTGCATACGTAATGATGCTCGTTTTTATTCTAATATATCCTCGCATGAGCGATTCGCTCCATCCAGGGAACGGAGGAAACCCAGGATTCAGCAAATACGACCTTGATAACACCATGCGATCGGTGTTTTATCCTGCTGTAATCGGATGGACTCTGCTTGGCGTGTGGATAATGACAATCCGGGTACGGATTCAAAAAATAAAATCACAAACTGAGTTATGAAAAAACTTCTTGCCACATGTTGCTGGCTATTGGTCACCGGTTATATTTTTTCTCAGGAAAATGTTGAAATGGCTGATGGATTACGCTCCTCCGGAAAAATTTATGTAGTAGTTGGCGGGCTTATCACGATTCTGCTCGGAATAATTTTGTTTTTAATAATGATCGACAGAAAGGTAAGCGATATTGAAAAAAGGATTAATAAAAAATAATTTCCTCTCCATGAGAGAATGTATTCTATTACCGCTGATCTTCGTTTCAGGCATTGCATCCTCACAACCCCTCTGCAGTCAAACCTCCGTTGGCTACCCTCCCATTAACGACCTGGGCGCAGGTACCTGGAATACCTTTCAGGGAGGTTTGTATCCCAATGGTTCAAATTACATTCCGGCAGCTCACAAAAATGCGGGGTTGCAGCTGGCGAGCCAGATTCAGCCTCTGGATGCAAACGGAAATCCGGATGCGGCAAATGGAAAAATAGTTTTCCTTTCTGTCGGAATGTCAAATTGCACGCAGGAATTCAGTGCGTTTATGCCTCTGGGAAATTCAGATCCCGGTAAAAACTCAAAAGTAGTGCTCGTAGATGGTGCACAGGGAGGGCAAACAGCTCAGATCATCTGCAGTCCTTATGCCGGATTTTGGACGACTATAGATAACCGGCTTCAAACTAACAATGTTACTGCAAAACAGGTGCAGGCAATTTGGTACAAGGAAGCAAATCAAGCAGGATCTCTGCCTCCTGATCAGATTTATACCGATTCATTGCTGTCCCAATCAAAACGCATTATGAACATTATTAAAACAAGATATCCAAATGCAAAGATCTGCTATGTAGCCAGCAGGATTTACGGAGGATATGCATCATCAACGCTCAACCCTGAGCCATACGCTTACTTACAGGGATGGGTGAAGAAATGGCTCATCGATGACCAGATAAACGGAGATGCGATGCTGCAGCATTCAGGAGCAACTCCAAACTCTCCCTGGATTGCTTGGGGAACGTATAACTGGGCAGATGGCACTACCGCCAGAAGCGATGGACTTACCTGGGTTTGTCCCATCGATTTTCAGAATGATGGCACACATCCATCCAATGCCGGTGCAGGAAAAGTAGCAGGCAGGCTGCTTACATTTTTGGATACTGATTCAACAGCCTGCTGGTACCGAACAGGAGGATGTGCCTCTGTAACTTCATCTGTTTCCGAACAAACCAGCAACGCAATTCATGTCTTTCCTAATCCGGCAACAGGTAATATCATTCTCCGTTTGTCCGGCATAAACACGTTCGTACATATTAGTATAGAAGATCCATTAGGGAAAACTGTCTTTAGAAGTGATTTTGACGTATCCGGCAATTGCGATCTCCGTATTGACTGCAAACACCTGAATGCCGGGCTGTTCTTTTTGAAATTAAATACGAACGGTGCCCTCAGCACTCAAAAGATCATCATTGTCGGGTAGGATTTTCGCTTTACTTCTAACTAAAATATCCCTACCTTTGCGGAGATGAAAAAATCGCACATCATAGGGATTATCCTGATCGCAGTGGCAATCGGAGCTATTTTTACTTCATTAGGTGATGCCAGCACCTATGCTTCATTTTCTATTGCACAGGAGAATGAAGGAAAAGAATTTCATGTGGTGGGCAAGTTGGATAAAAGCAAAGAAATGATATACGAACCGGAAAAAGACCCTAATATTTTTGTGTTCTACATGAAGGACAGCGACAGTGCCGAACGGAAAGTAATTCTTCACCAGGCCAAACCACAGGATTTTGAGCACACCGAACAAATTGTGGCTATCGGCAAATGTGAGGGCAAAGAGTTTCATGCAAGTTCTGTGCTCATGAAGTGCCCTTCCAAATACGTGGATACCAAGCAAAAGGTGGATAGTTGAGCAGATATCTACTAAATTAGCAGATTGCTTTTAGCAAATTTATATGGAGTATATAGGTGAACACCTCTGGGCCGGGCAGATGGGAAATATTTTTGTAATTATCTCATTTACTGCTGCATTGCTTGCTGCCCTCTCCTATTTTTCTGCTGCTCAATCTGAATGGCTATCAGATTCATTCACTTCCTGGAAAAAAATTGCCCGGATTTCTTTTCGAGTCCATTCAATGGCTGTTCTCGGAATAGTTGTAACCCTGTTCATCATGCTGTTCAACCATTATTTTGAATACCAGTATGTATGGCAGCATTCCAATAAGGAAATGGATATGCAATACATTGCTTCCTGCTTTTGGGAAGGGCAAGAGGGTAGTTTTTTACTCTGGGTCTTCTGGCATGTTGTAATAGGAAACATCTTAATCAGAAATCTTCGCCCCTCTCTTTCAGGAGAAGGAGAGCCTGTCCTCAGCGGAACAGGAGGGGGGAGGTGGGAAGCGCCTGTGATGGCCACGGTTTCCCTCGTGCAGGTTTTCCTTTGCTCCATGCTACTGGGAATTTATTTGTGGGATTATAAAGTTGGAAGCAACCCGTTCACCGTGCTTTTACGCGAGCATCCTGATTTCAAAGACCTGCCATTCGTTCAGAACCCTAACTATCTTGAAAAACTTGACGGTAAAGGTTTAAACCCGCTGCTACAGAACTACTGGATGGTGATTCATCCTCCTACACTTTTCCTCGGTTTTGCTGCTACGCTTGTCCCCTTTTCATTTGCGATTGCCGGGTTATGGAAGAAAAAATTCAACGAATGGCAAAAACCCGCGCTTCCCTGGACATTTTTTGGAATCATGGTGCTTGGCACCGGAATTTTAATGGGTGGGGCATGGGCTTACGAAGCCCTTTCCTTTGGAGGCTTTTGGGCATGGGATCCGGTTGAAAATGCTTCGCTGGTGCCCTGGATCACTTTTGTCGGAGCAGGCCATGTGATGATGATTCACAAGAATAAAGGACAATCTCTCTTAGCTACATTTTTCCTTGCGTTAATTACTTTTATACTGATTCTATATTCTACTTTTCTTACACGAAGCGGGATACTCGGAGATACTTCCGTCCATGCTTTCACAGACCTGGGGATGTCCGGGCAATTGCTCGTTTATCTTTTCTTTTTCATCTTATTGCCAATTTGCCTGTTTGCAATAAACTTTAAAAACTTCCCGAGAGAAAAGCAGGAAGACAGCATTTGGTCCCGTGAATTCTGGATGCTCATAGGGGCTCTTGTCCTGGCGATCGCAGCATTTCAGATCTCGCTTACAACTTCCATCCCTGTTATTAATAAAGTATTCGGCACCAACATGGCTCCTCCGGGTGAAGGAAAGATATTCGAGCATTATCACCAATGGCAGATTCCGTTTGCTGTTTTAATTTTGTTATTGATGGCAATTACACAATTTTTCAAATACAAAAAAACAGATCCGAAAGAAATTCGAAAAAATATTTTAATACCGCTGATTGCAGCATTTATATTGGCCATCCTTATTGGATTTTTTTTCAAGTGGTTTTCTGAGTGGAGAACCCTGTTCTATGCTTTATTGCTGTTCGCCAGCCTGTTCGCAATCTTCTCAAACATTACCTATTTTATCAAAGTGCTGAAAGGCCGCTTTGCCCATGCAGGCCCGTCCATTGCGCATGTGGGATTCGGGATGATCCTGCTGGGTGCATTAATCTCCACTTCTAAAAGTGAAAATATTTCAATCAACAGAAAAGGCGATGTGGAGGTGTTCGGCAAGGATTTTTCAAACAAAGACTGCATCCTGCTGCAGCGTTACGACACCGTGCAAATGGGTGATTATTATGTTTCTTACAGGGAAACAAGAAAAGAAGGAGTGAATGTGTTTTATGATGTTGAGTATATGCAAAAAGATTCCAATGGAATTTATTCTGAATCTTTTGCACTCAGCCCCAGGGTACAGGTGAATCCCAAAATGGGAAATGTGGCGGAGCCGGATACACGGCATTTTCTCACAAAAGATATTTACACGCATATTAAATACGCTGACCTGGAGGTAAGTAATCCGCACAATGTTTCTTCCGGAGGATACAAGGAACCTCATAACAATACGGTTGCTTTGGGAGATACATTTTTTACCTCCAACAGCATTGTGGTTTTTGAAAAACTTATTACACAAATTGATAAGGAAAAATTTGGCATACCCAAAGCAGATATTGTAGTTGGCGCTGCTTTAAAGATATTTGATGTTTACGGTAAGATACGTCAGGCGATGCCGATTTACTACCTTACGGACAGTATGCCGAATGTTATTGAAACAACGGTGGATGAACTGGGATTAAAATTTGCCTTCTGGCAGATTAACCCGGAAACAGAAAAAATAGACATCGCTGTTTCTGAAAAAACATCCGACAAAAAAGACTTTATCGTAATGCAGGCAATTGTGTTTCCGTACATCAATATTCTATGGATGGGATGCATCCTCATGATTATCGGAACTGTAATGGCGATCAGAAGACGAATCCGAAATTAAGATGAAAATATTTTTAATAGGTTCGGGAAATGTTGCAACTCAACTGGGGTTAGCTTTTAAAAGATCGGGGCATGACATTGTTTATGTTTATAGCCCCACTATTTCACATGCAGCCATGCTGGGAGAAAAGCTGAATACAGACTGGGGGAGATCGCTCAATGCAATTTCAGAATTCCCGGCAGACATTTACCTCATAGCTGTAAAGGACGATGCCATTGCGGAAGTGGTGAAAAAAATGCCTGCTTTAAAAAAAAGTTTGATCATTCATACTTCAGGAGCAACGGATATTTCTGTGCTGAAGAAAAAATTCAGAAACTGTGGAGTGCTCTGGCAGGTTCAAACTATCAAAGCAAGAACCCTACTTGATTTCAAAAAGGTTCCGATGGTGATTGAGGCAAATAATTCTTCTTCTAAAAAAAAGCTGACGAAGATTGCCCGTTCCCTGAGCGGAAAAGTCTATTCCCTGAATTCAAAACAGCGGAGAGTTTTGCATTTAGGGGCTGTATGGGTGAATAATTTCCCTAACCACCTTTATTACCTTTCCGAAATGCTCTTGAAAAAGCATCACTTGCCTTTTGAATTATTCGGCCCTCTTATCCTCTCAACAACACAGAGCGCGATGAAAGGCCCCTATATTTCACAAACAGGACCTGCAAAACGGAACGATAAAAAAACAATGAATGCACATTTAAAATTGTTGGCAGACAAAAATTATAGAACTTTGTATAAAACAATCAGCAAAAGTATCACCAACCTGTATAACTGATGGCAAAGAAAAATTTCAAACAACTGATCAAGGATGTGAAGTCATTTGTCTTTGATATTGACGGTGTGCTGACTGATGGGAGCATCATGGTCATGGAAAATGGACAGATGGTGCGTACTATGAACACGCGTGACGGTTACGCCTTACAGCACGCGATGAAGAATGGTTACAAGATCGGAGTTATTTCGGGAGGAAAATCAGCGCCAACCAAAGAACGCTTGGAGAAACTTGGCATTCACGATGTTTATCTTGGCATAACCGATAAACTTGACTCACTGAAAGAATTTATGCACACCCACAACCTGAAATATGAAAACATCTTATACATGGGGGATGATATGCCCGATTATGAAGTGATGCGGAAATGCGGGATCCCCTGCTGCCCAAAGGATGGCGCACAAGAAATAAAAAACCTCTGCGTATATATTTCAGACAAAAAAGGCGGGGATGGATGCGTGAGAGATGTGATAGAACAGGTGATGAAAGTTCAAAAGAAATGGTTGATGGATAATGTTTAATGGAAAAATCCTCAAACCTGCAATTGGTAATCTGTAACCTGTAAGTATGATTGCTTTTCTTAAATTAATTCGCCTTCCCAATTTGTTGATCATTGCTTTCACGCAATACATGATCCGACTTTGCCTGGTTGAGCCTATACTGAACCTGTCAGGGCTTTTCATTCAAATGAGCGACATGGAATTTGCGCTGCTTGTGCTTGCAACGGTTTTTATCGCTGCGGGAGGATATGTTATCAACGATTATTTTGATGTACGCATCGACAACATCAACAAGCCTGATCAATTAGTAATTGACCACGGTGTTAAACGCAGAGTGGCCATGGGGGCTCATGCCGTTCTCAGCTTTCTGGGAGTGGCCATGGGAATTTTTCTTGCATGGAAATGCAACATCCTGATGGCAGGCGGAACACTGTTTACAGTTTCTGTCATCGGGCTTTGGTTCTACTCTACTTTGTTCAAATACCAGTTTCTATCCGGAAATATTGTAATTTCTCTTTTCACCGGAATGGTTCCGTTCATGGTAGCCCTGTTTGAAGTGCCGAGGATAATACTAACGTACAACTCAAAATTAGTTCAGCAGCAACATGATTTCGGATCAGCGGTAACAGACACCCTTCTTCTCTGGGCAGGAGCTTATGGAATTACCGCATTCGGTCTCTCCCTTATCCGGGAAATAATCAAAGATATGGAAGATGTGGAAGGGGATAAAGAATACGGCTGCAGAACGATACCCATTGTACTGGGAATGAAAAAAGCAAAAGCAATCGTTTTATCATTGATCCTGCTTTTCATGACCGGAATAGGCTGCATTCAATATATTCAGCTTGCCGCGAAGGATAAATATTCATTTCTATATTTTCTTGCCTTCATTCAGCTGCCGCTTTTGTTCGTGCTTGTTAATGTGATCGCGGCTAACGTGAAAAAGAATTTTCACATTGCCAGTATATTAGTCAAGTGTATCATGCTGACCGGAATATGTTATTTGCTGATGTTGAAATTTGTTTTGCTGAAAGAATAACAGGTTGAAAGAAAAATTAGAAAAATATAATCTCATTCTCGCATCTAAATCCCCGAGGAGACAATTTCTTTTAAAGGAACTGGGATTACCTTTCGAGATCCGGACAACAGATACGGATGAATCCTTCCCAAAGAACCTGAAAGGTAAACAGATTGCTCTTTATCTCTGCAAAAAGAAAGCAGATGCTTTCAGAAATAAACTGAAGCCAAACGACCTGCTCATCACTGCCGATACTATCGTGTGGATTAACAATAAAGTACTCAACAAACCCGCCAATTACAAAGAAGCTGTCAATATGCTGAAAATTCTTTCCGGGAAAATGCATATAGTTTACACGGCTGTTTGTATTTCATCCCCTCTCCCCGAGGAGAGGGGAACGAGGGGTGAGACGAGGTCTTTTGTGGTATCCACCAAAGTATTCTTTAAAAAACTCACCGATAAGGAAATTGACTTCTACATCCGCAGCTACAAACCCTACGACAAAGCAGGAGCTTACGGAGCGCAGGAATGTCTGCCTGCCGGAATGAATCCTTGCTCAGAGGCCGAGATACGATTTCTAAAAAAACTTAAAAAAATAAAAATGATAAAAAACAGCATGAACACGAAGGCAGGGATAGGATACGCGGGCATTAAAAAAATTATCGGCTCTTACTTTAACGTAATGGGGTTACCGATGAAGGAGTTGTAT
>SCSP01000020.1 GCA_004297845.1 Bacteroidota bacterium
ACTTGCCTATCCGCTCTACTATAAAAATCTTCCTGGAGAAAAAATTCCTGCAGAAGGGGAAAGCCTGAAACTTGTCTCTACCGAATTATTTCAGTCTGTAAATCCTGCATGGGTGGTCATTCTCACTTTTCCGGTTGTGCTTTTCTTCTCATTTCTTAAAAGGAAGAATCTCGAACCTTCCACTCCATGGAAAATATTTTATGGTTTCCTTATCACCTCCTTCTCTACCCTCGTGATGGTAGGGGCAACATTAGTTTGTCATAACGGACTTGAAAAGAGTTCAATGCTTTGGCTCGTTGGATGTTATGGCATAATCACTGTGGGAGAATTGTGCCTGAGTCCTATGGCCCTTTCCCTTGTTTCCAAACTGAGCCCCCCCCGGCTCACGGCCCTCATGATGGGTGGTTGGTTTCTTTCTACTTCCATTGGCAATAAAATGAGCGGAGTGCTTGCTTCCCTTTGGGACGGCTACGAACACAAAGCAAATTTTTTTCTAATAAATTTTGTGATCGTGATGGCTACCACCGTTGTCATCCTGCTGATGCTGAAGTGGCTGAATAAGATTGTGAAGGAGCATGATGCCTGATTTTAGACTAACCTCCTGTCCATTTGCATTTTACACCCCATGTCTAACGCATTATCATGTAGTAATAATTGCTGTACGTACCTGAGCCTAATTTACTCGTTCTGACTTTCCATGATCTTGATGTACTTGGTGGTGTTGGCAGGATCTATCTCATTCACCAATTCCATGACCTTTGTTTTTTCAGCAGGATCGGCACGGGAGAAAAGATTTACGATCTCATCTGCTTTAGCTAAAAAGAACAACTGCATACTGTAAGAACTCGGCTTACTTTCGTGAACTTTCTTCAAAAGCAACAGCGATTGCAACACGGCTGATCTTCCCAAAAAAAGATCCTCCGCCATTGCATCGAACCCAAAACGGTGGTATTTGTAATTACACTCTCGCATAGGTTTGAACGTGGAGTTCTGAATATTTTCTACGATCCAGTAACGGTTCTGATTGTCTTCAAAAGATTTCCATCCCTTGTCATTACCAGTTTGGGAATTGGAAACTACCGTTTGGGCCTTCTGGTAATAAGGTGATCCACCTTCCATCGAAAAGGTATCATAGTCGGTTCCAATGATCACGTACGCATAGTAGGCAAGCACAGAAGTTAAATTGGACATAAATAAATTTTCCGAAAACTCCATCGGCTGATATTCAACATATTTGAACGAAAAATTTTTATCAAGAATATTGAGGATCAGGGAATTATAAGATGATTTGTAAACAGGCCTGCGCGCCTGGGTCTGTATAGTACCCTGAAACTCATCCGCAGAATTTTTTTTGGTAACGGTAATCACAACGCTGGACTCAATACGCTCATCCTGCTGGAATACATCGTTTGTCCACTTGCGGTTGTTCATGAACTCAAAAACCGACTGCTGCAGGGTTTGCATTATTTTTTTATCCGCTGAACTTTCTTGCTGGGGGGAATCCTTCTGTAATTGCAATAGAACCTGAACCGTACAGTTAAGTTCCTGAGCCACCCCTTCCCTACCTTCCCCAAAGGGGAAGGAGTAGATTATCAGTGCGACAAAATATCGTAATACTTTCTTGCTCATCTTTTTACTATATGCTGAATAACTTCATTAACAATTACTCTTGCACATTCAATTTTACTCATCAGATTAAACTCCTTCATAATTATTTTCCTTTCTGCCCTCTCCCCTTTGGGGAGAGCCGAAGAGGGGTGGAAAATAGTGATTTTGTTAGTATCGTGATCAAATCCGCTTTTTTCATCTTTCAGCGAATTGAGAACGATGATATCCATGTTTTTATTGTGCAGTTTCTTTTTTGCATTTGCAGTCTCATTTTCGGTTTCCAACGCAAATCCAACGAGTAAACTTCCGTTCTTGTGTTTGCCAAGTTCTGAAAGAATATCCTTTGTGGGAACGAGTTTTATTTCATCAAGCCCGGTTTCTTTTTTAATTTTTCCTTTCCCCGATTTGGCTGGCTTGAAATCCGCAACGGCTGCTGCCATCACTATAATATCAGAATTTTTAGAATACTTCATGCACTGCTGATACATTTCATCAGCCGATGTAACATCTACTCTTCTTATAGCCTTATTATTTGTTACAAGAACATTGGGACCGCATACCAGGGTAACTTCAACGCCCCGGGCCGCCAGTTCCTCGGCAACCGCAAAGCCCATTTTCCCGGACGAATGATTGCCGATAAAACGAACAGGATCAATGGCTTCGTGCGTAGGTCCGGCCGTTACTAACGCCTTTTTACCGCTTAGCGGAAGTTTTTTTTTTAGAAGCTCAGAAAGAAATTGAACGATCGCTTCGGGCTCTGCCATTCTGCCCTCCCCGCTCAGACCGCTGGCGAGTTCTCCTTTATCAGGGGGAATAATGACATTTCCGTACGACTGTAATTTCTGTAGATTTGCTTTTGTGGAGGGGTGTTGAAACATATCCAAATCCATTGCTGGAGCAACGAAGATCCCCCTCCAACTCCCCCGAAGGGGGAGAGCTGCAGGCCCAATCTCCCTCTCTTCGGGAGGGTTGGGGTGGGCTAAATATACCGCCAGCAAAAGATTATCGCAAATGCCGTTTGCCATTTTAGCTATGATATCCGCTGTGGCAGGAGCAATTAAAATAATATCAGCCCACTGAGCCAGTTCCACATGGTTGTTCCATTCCCCTTTATCACCCGAAGTGAATTCCGAGTAAACAGGATTTTTAGAAAGTGTTGAAAGCGTAAGAGGTGTAATAAAATCTTTTGCCGCAGGAGTCATCACCACTTTTACATGGGCTCCTGCTTTTACAAATAAACGGGTAAGGAATGCACTTTTATAGGCTGCAATGCTGCCTGTAATTCCTATTAAAATATTTTTGCCTGTAAGCACCACCAAATGGTTGATGTTGAATGGCTAATGAATAATGGCTGTTTAACCATTATACCTAAAAGCTTTTAGACCCTTTCGCAGGATTCCTGTAATATATCTTATCATCCATGAACTCCTGAATGGCAATAGCGTGGGGCTTGGGCTGGCGCTCGTAATATTTAGAAACCTCGATCTGCTCGCGGTTCTCGAATATCTCTTCCAGATTGTCAGTGTGGGAAGCGAACTCGGCCAGTTTGTTGGTAAGCTCTTCTTTTACTTCCTGATTGATCTGGTTGGCGCGTTTAGCAACCACCACGGTAGATTCATACAGGTTTCCCGTTCTTGCTTCGTATTCTCTGAGGTCGCGTGTAACAGTATTGATCTCAGCATTTGATTTTTTGTGATCCATTTTATTTGTGATTTGTTTAAAATTAATGATTCAGTTCAATGCGAATATACAAATGATAGCATATCAGCATTTCTTATTGTTTCAGAAAATCTTCTAATTGTTTCTTGGCGCTTGAATAAAATCCTTCAACTTCTTTAATGTACTTGCTGTTCTCCGGAAAATAGCTTACAAATTTATTGTAAGAATCAACAGCAGCCTTGAATCGTTCAGTTTTTTTCTTATCCGTGCTTTTTGTCGCAAAAATGTAGTTTGACTTTACGATCATATACATCAACTCCTCTCTGTATTTAGTATCCGGAAAATCCTTCAAAACATTCTCAAAAGAGGTGACCGCAGCCTGATAATCATCCAAAAAATAATACTGCTTTGAAATTTTATAATATTTCTCTTCTAATTTTCCTCTAAGCCTGGTGATAAGATTGTTACACTCCTCTTTTCTCTTGCTATCAGGATATTTGTTTATAAAATACTGCAATTCTTTGATCGCACTTTTAGTATCGGTTTGGTCAAGGCTGTATTTCGGTGATTCCAGATAATAGCAATAAGCATACATAAACGCACATTCCTCGGTTTTATCGCTCGCAGGAAATGTTTTTACGAAGTTATTGAAATGGTAGCCTGCCAGCAAATAATCACCAACAGCATAGGTGGCATAGGCATAGTAGTACATTATTTTTTCACCCTTGGCGGTTCCCCTGTAAACGCTGACTAGTTCCTGGAGTAGTGCAAGCGCCTTTGAATAATCCTTCTGCTCATAAAAACTTATTGCCGCATCATATTTTTTATTGTAATCTGTACTTTTTAAAAGGCGCGAATACTCACTGCATGATGATACTATCATCGATACTGTGATTAAAAATAACAGGATCGCTTTTCTTAGTTTTTCCACCTTGTTTGAAATGGTCGCGAATATAGCTATTTATTGTGAATTGTTAATTTGTTCGCAATATTTCAAAAATTTATACATTTACATTGATTTTCTCACTAATTTTGATACGTAAAACTCAGGTATGAGAGATTTATTTGATAAAATAAAAGAAAACCGAGGTCAGTTGGGGCAGTATGCTAAAATTGCACATGGTTATTTTGCATTCCCTAAGTTAGAGGGAGATATCAGCAATAAAATGATTTTCAGAGGAAAAAAGCAATTGATCTGGAGTTTGAACAATTATCTGGGATTAGCTAATCATCCTGAAGTCAGAAAAACGGATAAAGAAGCCGCTGAAAAATATGGGCTCTCTCTTCCCATGGGAGCACGGATGATGTCGGGTAATTCAAATTTTCACGAGCAATTTGAAGCTGAACTTGCCGTTTTTGTCAAAAAGCCGGATTCAGTTCTTGTGAATTACGGTTATCAGGGAATGGTTTCTGCAATTGATGCGTTGGTTGACAGACGGGATGTAATTGTATATGATGCTGAATCGCATGCCTGTATTATAGACGGAGTTCGCCTGCATCCGGGTAAAAGATTTGCTTTCATTCATAACGACATGCAAAGTTTTGAAAGACAGATGGAGCATGCCAAGAAAGTTGTTGAAGTTACTGGCGGAGGGATTCTTGTAATTACCGAAGGGGTATTTGGAATGCGCGGAGATCAGGGAAAATTAAAAGAGATTGTTGCCTTTAAAAAGAAATATACTTTCCGCCTTTTTGTAGATGATGCACATGGCATTGGAATTATGGGAAAAAATGGAGGCGGAACAGGTGAAGAACAAGGCTGCCAGGATGGAATTGATGTTTACTTCGGTACATTTGCAAAAGCATTTGCCATGATTGGAGGATTCATAGCCAGCGATGAAAGTATTTGTGAATTTCTCCGTTACAATATGCGATCTCAGATATATGCAAAGTCATTGCCCATGCCTCTTGTTATTGGTGGCTTAAAACGCCTGGAACTAATGCGTAACCATCCTGAGTACAGGGAAAGACTGCATACAATTACAAATGCTCTTCAAAGCGGACTAAAAAAAGCAGGCTTTGACATTGGAGATACAAATACCTGTGTAACTCCTGTTTACATGAAGGGTTCAATTCCTGAAGCAACCAATATTGTTATTGACCTTCGGGAGAACTACAGCATCTTCTGTTCTATTGTGGTATTTCCGGTCATCCCGAAAGGCATGATGATTCTTCGTCTTATCCCCACCGCAATTCATGCGCTGGAGGACGTGAATTACACGCTGGAATGTTTTTCAAAAGTAAAAAAGAAATTAGAAAAAGGAGAGTATCAGTCGGAAAAAGTAGCAACAGTGTGATCATTTATATATTCGAATTAAACTGAAACATAAACCATAACCAAACCTCATAAACATGCAAAAGTACGAAGCACTCAAAACAATCATCGCTGGAATGGAAGCGGATGTACAAAAATTCTACAACGGAAACAATGCTGCCGGAACACGCGTTCGCAAGCACCTTCAGGACCTGAAACGCGCGTGTCAGGACATGCGTGACGATGTGCAGGAAATCCGCGGTAGCCGTAAGGAAGCCTAAGCGGGGTTAGGAAATAAGGTATAGGGGAAATAGGGAGTATGGGTTTGAAAACCTGCGTCTTTTGTATTTCCCGTGTTTTCCTTATTTCCTTTATTTCCTATCAAATGAAAGCAGATGTCCTTTTAGGACTCCAATGGGGTGACGAAGGCAAAGGGAAGATTGTCGATGTAATTGCCCCTAAGTACGATATTGTAGCCCGTTTTCAGGGAGGACCCAATGCGGGTCATACTCTTGAGTTCAACGGACTCAAGCACGTCCTTCACCTTATTCCTTCCGGAATTTTTCACAAAAGAATCATAAACATCATCGGCAATGGGGTGGTTATTGACCCCATGGTTTTCAAGAAAGAAATCCTTGCCCTTGAAAAATTAGGTGTTACACCACAGAAGAATCTCTATATCTCCAAACGGGCGCATCTTATTCTTCCAACCCATCGCCTTTTAGACGCAGCAAGCGAAGCGGCAAAAGGAAAAGAAAAAATAGGCTCTACCCTTAAAGGAATCGGTCCCGCTTACATGGACAAAACCGGAAGAAATGGTTTACGGATTGGTGATATTTTTACTTCTGATTTTAAAAAGAAATATG
>SCSP01000221.1 GCA_004297845.1 Bacteroidota bacterium
TCTTCAGGATGGTTCCGCATCCATCAGAACGGTAAATCTTAGCTCCGCCTCCCACGTGAAGCATAGATGCATATCCGATGCCTTTTCGAAATCTTCTGTCCTTTGTTTTTGGGTCACTGCCTTTTGATTTGCCTATTACCATTTCCAGACATTCTTTATGGCCGCATGTTTCGTAATGTAACCCTTGTCCGGTAACCTCTCCTTTCTCATTCGCGTTCAGCAGACGGATTTCCGCTTTATCCATCCCTATTTCATCGGCAAGTAAATCAATCATGCGCTCCAGGGCAAAAGTGGCCTGTGGATTTCCGTATCCTCTGAAGGAACCCGCAAAAACATTATTGGTGTAAACAGCAGTCGCGTCAAATTTGCACGCTCCCAGCTTATATAAAGAGGAGAACGCCTGCATGATGACAAAAGGCGTAGTTGCTCCCCACGAAGTATAAGCCCCATTATCTTTCACAATATTTATTTCACGAAAAGTGAAATTTCCTTTCGCATCAACACCTGCTGTAAGATCAATGATCATCGGCTGGCGGGTAGGCGATGCGATAAATTCCTCTTCGCGTGAATAAATGATCTGCACAGGTCTTCCCGTTTTTATGGACAACAGAGCACAAATGGGCTCAAACGGATGCATATCCAATTTACTGCCGAATCCACCGCCAATTACAGGCTGAATAACCCGAATATCCGATGGATTCATTTTCAACGCATTTGCCATATCGCGCTGATAGAGGAACGGCACTTGTGTTGAACTGTAAAGCAATAGCTTCCCATCCGTGTTATTAAAAGAAGCCGTAATGTTGCTCGTGCCCATACAGGCGTGTGTCATCCGCGGAAGTGTGAACCTGCGAGTAAGCACTACTTTGCTTTTCTTTTTTTCTTCCTCCAGATCTCCGTGTTCGTAATGAAAGGTTTCGGCAATGTTTTTATTGGCAAATTTTCCGCTGATGAATTTATTTATCTGAGGGGCATTTTCCTTCAGCGCTCCAAAGGGATCATAAATTCCCTTTCGAATCTTATATTTTACTTTAATAAGCCTGAGCGCCTCCAGTGCTATCACTTTCGTTTCGGCTGCCACCGCGGCAATCTCATCACGGATACAGTTCACTTCTCCTTTCTTCAGGATAGGATGGTCTCGCTTATAACCGATATTATTTGTATCC
Source organism: Bacteroidota bacterium (assembly GCA_004297845.1). Classification (GTDB taxonomy): domain Bacteria; phylum Bacteroidota; class Bacteroidia; order Palsa-948; family Palsa-948; genus Palsa-948. Next base: position 1,167 of record SCSP01000221.1, read on the forward strand.
ACATCCTCAGCCGTGATCACACAAATAACCCCGGGAAGCTTCTTTGCCGCTGAGATATCAATGGTGAATTCTGCACTTGGATGTTCGGTCCGGAGAATGGCTCCATAAAGCATTCCCGGCAGAACAATATCATGTCCGTAAACAGCTTTGCCCGTAACGCGCATGTACGCATCGTGCTTGGGAACGGGCTTACCGATAACTTTTAGATCCTTTTTCATCCCTGTTCTTTATTCTTCATTACTGAATAATTTCTCAGCAGCATCAATAATTTTTACATACCCGGTACATCTGCAAAGATTCCCTTCCAGCCATTTTTTAATTTCATCACGCGTGGGAGTATCTTTTCTCATCTCTCCCGGCACATGATGCGCTCTTTCATACCGGAGCAGCAATGCCTTGATGGACATGGCCATTCCTGAAGTGCAGAAACCGCATTGCACGGCTCCATTCTGCACCAGCGCATCCTGAACAACATCCAGCGTACCATCCGGCTTCATAAGCCCTTCGATAGTTGTAATGTTCTTTCCATTCGCATTTACTGCCAGAAATATACATGAGTTAACAGGAGCATCATCCACCAGAACGGTACATGCTCCGCATTCCCCCTCATGGCATCCCGGCTTCGTGCCTTTAAGTTCAAACTGGTCGCGGATCACATCCAGCAAAACAGCCGATGATTCTATTTCACAAATAACCTGTTTGGCATTCAACATGAATGATATCTCGTGCAGGATTTTTTCTTTCTTTCTTTCTTTTTTCATCTCAACCAATTTATACAGATTGAAATTCAGCTTTATAGTTTACACCCCTATGAAACACGGCAAGAGTTTTTTCAAGATGATATTCCAAAACTGTGTTCCGGATCGCTGTTACAATTATAGCAGAACTAAAAGGGAACATTTTCATATGCGTAGCCCTTCCCAGCAAAAAAACATTGTAAAGAACTGCATCAATATCAGAAGGATATTCATCAATATAAACAACCTCATTACATTGTTCACCAAGATAGGTGGCTAATACACTCATGTCAGGATAAACCGCCATTTCAGCATTAACCACATATGGTGCAATTTTGTAGTTTCCAAAAATTACGCTGCTATTTTTATGCAGGTGAGTAATACACCGTTGTGTTTCAAGCGGCTCCAGTCCAAACAGGAGATCAACATTTGCTTTGCCAATGAAGCCTGTATTGTGTTTCCCAAGGCCAATGCCGGAAGTTACAACACCGCCCCGCTGAGACAACCCGTGTATTTCGCTGACACTTACAGGAATATCCGAGAGTATCGCGGCTTCAACAAGGATATTTGTGAGATAAACAATCCCTTGTCCGCCAACGCCAGCAACCAATATTTTCATGTTTTGGTTCATTTTAACTCAGCAGATTCTAACTCTTCTTCCTTGACCGTCTCCCATCGTATGGCATTGTTCGGGCAAACATCAATGCATAATCCGCAAAGTGTGCAACGGCCATCATCGATCTTCACTTTCCCGTTTACTTTAACCATGGCAGGACATCCGAAATTATCAACGCAATGATTGCATTTGGCGCAGGACTGGAACAGGTTGAAATTTTCAATTTCGTCTCTGATGTTCTCTACCGTTATTAGTTTTTTAGATTGAATAGCCGCTGGAGAAGAATTATTCAATCTCTCCAAAGCAATATTTCCTTCATATTCATGCTCATATTCTTCTAATAACTGTCTTACCTTTACCGCAGCCTTTTTCCCCGAAGCAATAGCCCCGATCACACTCATATTATTCCCTGAAGAAATATCTCCGGCCGTAAAAACATTTTTAAAACCTGAAATCTCGTTCTGAGTAATTCTATCCTGTTTATCAAAATTGTTTTTCGTCACCTCTCCGACTGCATTCGTGTCGCTGGTCAGCCCAATGGCTGTAATAACATAATCGCAGGTTAGTTTCTGAAGAAACTCCTTATTACTGAATGAATGCAGGCTGATCTCTATCCGGGCATTTGAATTGCATTTCTCCACATAACTATCGTGAATGAATTCCACTCCTTCAGCAACGGCATGTTCTGTTTCCTCCGAAAAAGCAGGCATTGCAGTTTCTGTTTCAATGCAGGAAACGATCACCTTGTTGAGCGGATATATCCTTTTTGCCGACCTTGCAGCATCAATCGCGCTGTTGCCTCCGCCAATCACCAGAATAACAGAACCATCGCTTCTCTCCCCGCTCTCTCCAAAAGAGAGAGCGCCAAAGCAATGTTTTTTTTGATTGAATGATTTTAAAAACGAAAGTGTGTCTGTTCTCATCTCTGCCGGAATACTCTTTTCAATTACTTCCAGTGATTTGGACTTGCCCATGCCAATAGCTAAAATCACCGCATCCGATTTGTTTGCGAGTTCTTTCAACGTAAAATCCTTCCCAAGTGATTTATTAAATTGAAATTTTACCCCCATTTCCTGCAATTGCATGGCTTCATAATCAAATCCGGTTTTATCCATCCGGAAGTCCGGAATAGCGAAAGCCACCATGCCTCCTGCTTTATTTTCCTTTTCAAATATCTCTACTTCATACCCTGACTGGATTAAATCATACGCAGCACTCAATCCGGCAGGTCCTGCACCGATAATCGCAACATATCTGTTTTTCTTTACTGAGTTTTTCGCCCTTAACTTTGGCGAAGAGAAATCACGAAGATTATCGTCAAAGGAGGAAACAAATTTTTTCAGTGCCTTTATCGGAATGACGTTTTCATTCTTTGAAAACAGTTCACAGGGACGATGGCAAATATCTCCGCAAGTTCGGGCAAACAACATTTTATCACGCACAATTTCTACGGCTGATTTATAATCTCCTTCCAATATAGAATTGAAAAATCCATGGTTACAGATATTAGCCGGGCAAAGTTGCTCCTCGCCTGAAATATTTATTTCAGCAAGAAGTTTTGCTTTGGCGCGGGATAAATTATTTTTAGGAGCGTAACAGCGTGAGCAAGCAAGAGAAATATCTTCGTGATTAGAACAGGTATTGCAAAGATTTGGATCAACAACAATATGCATTTTTTCATCCACCTTCTCTTTGAAATCAGGGAGGAAAATGCAAGGCGCTTTAGCAACCACTACCGAAACGCCCTCATGCGACATTGCTTTGTTCAGTTTTTTAAATCCATCAGGGATGTCAAACGGATTTACCGATTCCACTACTTCAATTCCCAAACCTTTCAGCAGGCGGGGGATATCAATTTCATGATACTTGGGAAGATGCTGTGAAGCGCCCGGATGCGACTGGTGGCCGGTCATACCGATGGTGCGGTTATCAAAGATCACCACCAGAATATTTGCCCGTGTATAAACTGCATTGACCAGGGATGTTAGCCCTGAATGAAAGAAGGTGCCATCTCCCA
>SCSP01000021.1 GCA_004297845.1 Bacteroidota bacterium
GTAGCTGCTTCAATGGGGATGTATGATTTGCAAACCTACCCTACGGACCATTACTTTTGGAATTTTCTTGCCTACTGTGCAGGGACAGGAGGAAGTGTACTCATCATCGGTTCAGCAGCAGGAATAGCCGCAATGGGAATAGAAAAAATTAATTTCTTCTGGTATCTGAAAAGAATCAGTTGGCTTGCGCTTACCGGATATTTTGCCGGGGCAATGGTTTATATATTATTCTAAAATGTCTACGGTTTAAAGTTGAAACAGCCCTACTCTCCCCTACTTCCCTCTCAGGAAAAAAATACTGAAATTATTCTTAGGCGTATTTCATTTATACTGGTTGGGGTTACAGCCGTGTTTTTTTCGATACGGCAAATTTACGGTGCAGACATTTCCTTTCATCTAAATGCAGGGAGATGGATTCTTGAAAATCTTTCTTTCCCCGATAAGGATCCCTTCACCTATACAGCAAGCGAACACAAATACATCGACATGAATTGGCTTTACCAGGTGTTCATGTACGGGGTATATTCGATAGGTGGAAGCGCTGGTTTGGTGCTAATGAATTCCATTTTCATTTTATCCAGTGTCATTTTACTGTTCAAACGATGTTCCTCCGCCTTATCCGTTTTTATGCCATGGATCCTTTTATCAGCGATCCTTGCGGTTTCCCCTCTTCTTGAGATCAGGCCCCATTCGGTCTCGTGGTTATACTTAAGCCTTGTATTATATATTTTGCAGGAGTATTATGATGGGAATAAAAAATTAATCCGGTGGCTTCCTGTAATCATGATACTGTGGGTAAATTCTCATTCCCTGTTCATGCTCGGACTCGTAGTTACCGGTTGTTATGGAATATCAATTCTTATAAAAAAGAAAGAATTAACAAAAGAATATTTCTCATGGGCGCTGCTCGCAGTTCTACTGTGCTTCATCAACCCTTACGGATGGCATGGATTTTTATTTCCGTTTGAACAGCTTTTGTTATTGAACGAAGGCAATGTTTTTAAAGAAAATATCCGGGAGCTTCAGGGTCCTTTAAAAATAACGGAATATGCATTTACTCTAAAGAATATATTTTCTCAATGGCATTTCTTTGATCTGTTTATTTTGATATCTCTTATTGTCTTGATGATTCGTTTTAAAAAGCTTACTATTCACGAATGGCTGATTAGTTTGATCTTCTTTTATTTTGCTTATTCCGCAACAAAAAATATCGGATATTTTATTTTTGCCATTACTCCGATAATAGCAAATGGGTTTTCTGATAGGAAGGCGAATGATCCAAAGGAGGGTAAAAACACCAAGGAAAAGGTTGTTCCCTTTTTCAAGAGATACAACAGTCAAACAAGCATGGTGTTTATACTTACGAGCGTGTTACTAATTCTATCTCTCAGAACAAATGCATTTTACATTCATTACAGGGCAATTTATCGTTTTGGAACAGACTGGAGCAGTCTAAACCTTCCTGTCAAAGCCACGAATTTTTTATTAAAAAATAACTTGAATGGTAAAATGCTCAACCAATTGGATTTAGGCGGTTATCTTGGATTTTTCACCGGACAAAAAGTATCGCTTGACGGCAGACTGGAAGTGATGGGGGAAGATTTATTTATCGAACAAATAAATGCTCTAAGTCCTGAAGCCAAAACAAAATTGATCTTAAAATATTCTCCCGATATTATTCTGTTCGCATACTGTATGACACCTGATTGGATAACGTATTTGCTGCATCAGCCTGACTGGAGACTTGCCTATGCTGACGGGAGTACGGCTGTGTACCTGAAAAATGGATATGCACCCTCCATTCCGGCCGCTGACGATAAAACATTTACATCTTCTGTTTCCGTTTTTTCTGATACAAAAATTGATTCAATCCTGAGGAACAAGGGTGTCGAATCTTTCCTTTCTTTCTTTTTTACTCCTCAGTACTATCCAAGTGAGGAATTAAATAAAACCTTTTTTTGTTTTTACTATGGATGGATAAATGCTGCCAGGCAAATTACCATTGATGGGTTTAGAAAATCCAGCTCCCCTCCGGCTGAATCCTATCAAAATTTAGGAACGATATACTATGGGTATAAAGATAAAAACCGCGCGTTATACTGCTATGAAAAATACCTGCGGGAACATAAGAATGAGGCTATTGAGAAAAGAGTTAAGTTCCTTAAAAGTTTGTAAATCCTGTATTTTCTCAATCAGCAGACATTTGCAGCATTTCTTTAAATGTCTTATTTTGAATTTTACTTTCTATCCAAAGATCAAAAAAATTATTCGTGTTTTTTAAATGTGCGTCATTCCCGATTAATCCGATCTGCTTTTTTAATTCAGAAAAATATTTTACCGTGTCTTTTCTTGATGTAATGATGGGTAATTTATTTTTTATAAAAGAAAGCATGATCGTCTCAAATTTTGACACCCTATCAATGTTTGACAAAAAGCGATGGCTTGATTTCGTAAGATTCGGCAATATATCTATATGTCCGTTTTCATATTGCACAATGAGATAAAATAGTTTAATAAAACTATATAGATCAGCCCGGAACATTAATGAAATTTCGTTTTTAATCTTATTAGCCCATAAGAGGGAATTTTTATAATCTCTTACGCCAAAGAACGAAATAGCAATATGTATGAAAAGCAGCGCCTTTTCTACCTGGTTTAATTCGTTTTCATACAAAGTCATATTGCGAAGCACGTCAGGCATTTCCTTAACGGAAAGATCGAAACGGCCCATATTGTTGTAATACCATAACAAGTGGCTGATGTAGACATAGAAAAGCTGCGCGTTGATATCTTTTGATTTTTCATTTTTAGCAATTTCCTTTAATATCCCCAAGTAATGAGATGCCTCCTGCTGCTTTCTCATCTTAAGAGAAATAAATAAAATGTTACCAAGCGCGTCCAAATAAATACCCATCTGGTCTTTTATCTTTCCGGGGCAAGAATGAAAGAGTGTGATTGTTTTTTTTGCGTGCTTATACATTTGCTCTTTGTCTCCCCGTATACACCAATAAAAAAAATGGGTATCGTAAAATCTTACTTTGGAATAAAATGTAAGGGCGCGGGATTCATTTTTCAGAAAAGGATTTTTCAGTAAACCATTTATAGTGTTTAATACCTTTTGATCCCGTGTTTTTCCATAATTGAGAAACAGCGACCCCATTTTTATATATAAGATCCTGTATGCCTGTGTGTTTTGAGACAACAGTATAGCCTTTTCCCATTCGTGATTGATTTTATCTGCCCAGCCCGCATCTTGCTTTTCAATAGCGATATTAAATTCCCATTGATAAATTTCAAGAAGATAGGAAAACAGATCCTGTTCGATGGCCATTTTTTTCGCTTTCCGGAGAATTTTCAGCGCCTGATCATAAAGCCCCATTCTGAATAAGATCTCAGCACTGTGTAACAGTTTTTGAATTTCAGATGAAGTATCATGATGGAAAGAATCCAAGGAAGCTAAAATTTTCTCATACAAATAATTTTTTGCGACAGGGAATTGCCGGGCAAAAGGCTGATTATTAAATTTCTTCAGAAATTGTGTTTCATCATAATCGCGCTGGCTGTCAATCGCGTCAAATAAAAGCAGGTAGTTGCTGCCGGCATTCAATCCATTTATTTTGCTGTACTTTTTAAAGTAGCCCTTTTCTGCCCCGTTCATGGATTTGATTAATTTGAAAAGGGAATCACTTGATTTCATTGGCTGCTAATAATTACCGTTTAATGGATAGTATAATACGAGAGGATATAAAAGCAATTGCTTATTACAAGGTAAAACTACATGATTTTCGGCTTCTAATAATACAACGATTACGGAACATGAAGCCGAAAGTATATCTATACTATTGCATCTCACACCAAAACAAAAATAAAAAAAATGAAAAAACAAATCAAATTTTTAGCAATTGCCCTTTTTCTTATTGCCAGTTTTCTTTCATCTTGTAAGAAAGAAATAACCGTTGAACCTCAAAGTACAAATACGCAGGTTTCAGTTGGTGTTGAAAAGGAAGCGGCAGTCCGTGATAACAACATGGCTTTAGGTAATCCCAGCAATGCTACGAACAGCACAAGTAATTTTAATAATTACCTGATGACAAAGACAGATTATTCTTTATCCTATAATCGTACTAAAGGAACTCCTAATTGGGTTAGCTGGCATTTGAACATGGCATGGAAAGGCAGTGCGCCCAGGGTTAACGCATTTGCTGCTGACATTACCCTGCCATCCACGTGGACTAAAGTAACCCCTTCTGATTATACAAATAGTGGTTTTGATAAAGGACATATATGCCCTTCTGATGACAGGGATTTTAGTGTTGCCGAAAATAAAGAAACTTTTTTGATGACTAACATGATGCCGCAAGCTCCAATAAATAATCAGCAAACATGGAGATACCTTGAAGCGTATTGTCAGAAACTTGCTTTAAACAGCGGTATGGAGATGTATATTATAGCTGGTCCTAATGGAAGTGGAGGCACAGGAAGCAAAGGTCCCGCTACATCAATTGCAAATGGAAAAGTAAAGGTTCCTTCAAAAGTATGGAAAGTTATAGTTCTTTTACCCGATGGCTCTAACGATATAAGCCGTGTTACAACATCCACTCGTGTAATTGCTGTTCTTATGCCAAATAAGCAAACTGTTAATACTCAACCATGGGGATATTACAGGGTAAGCGTTGATCAGATCGAAGCGTTGACGGGATATAATTTTCTTTCTAATGTTCCTGTTTCAATACAAAATACTATAGAGGCACAGGTGGATAACGGACCAACTCAATAAATATATTTTGCAAGCATAATAAAAACTAAAACCTTTAACACTGTGAAAACAAAAATCTCCATCTTGCTATTTGCAATCATAAGCACAATTGTTTTTGACTCTTGTCTGAAAAAAGGAGAGGATGATTCGTCTATCTCGTTGCGTTCAAGGAAAGCCAGAGTGACAGGCGACTGGAAGGTAACTTCCTATACGTATACAGATTCATACACTTCTCTTGGCGATATTTATACCAGTGACTTTGATATGAATGGATCAACTTATATTTCAACCTATACCGATCCGATTGGCACAACAATCGATAATGGTGCCATGACATGGGAATGGAATTTTAAAAAGGATGGAACATATAAATCTACAAGTACTGATGATGGGGACGTTTCAACTGAAGATGGTACATGGAACTTTACTACCGGAATCGGAGATCTAAAAAATAAATCTCAAATCACTTATTGGGGGAAAAACTATACTTCTTCAGGCGGTACAAGTTCGTATACGGGGCATTATGTTGATATTGCTTATGACTTGATAGAACTTAGGGAAAAGAAGATGGTTTGGAATTATGAATACACTTATTCAGATTCCAGTAGCTCAGGATCTTATAAAGAAGAAATTGTATTTGAAAAAAAGTAATAGCATACTTTATGAATTTAAATTGATAAATTTGCAAGCTGAATAATAAAAAATAATTTATATGAGTATATTAAAATGGCGCCTGGTATGTGTGTTAATAACGCCTGGTGTCGCGTTAGCCGGGGGGTTTCAACTAAATGTTCAGGGGCAAAAAGCATTGTCAATGGGAGAAGCAGGAACAGCGCTGTCTAAAGATGCCTCAGTTCTTTTTTTTAATCCGGGAGGGGTAAGCCTTTTGCGGAACAAATTTAATTTTACCGCTGGAACTTCAATTATTATTCCCAATATATCTCTTCAAACAGAGGCAGTAGCTAATACGAATCAAACCTCTCCTATAGGTACGCCAATACAATTCTATGCTACAGCTAAATTAAACGAAAAAGCATCTCTGGGATTTGCTGTAAACAATCAGTTTGGCTCAACATCTTCTTTCGACAAAGATTGGGAGGGGAAGTTTATTGTTCAAAAATTAGCGCTAAAAACATTTATGTATCAACCAACATTTTCTTATAATATTAACAGCAGAATTGGCGTTGGTGCAGGTTTTGTATATACTTCCGGGTCGTTTGAATTTGAGAAAGCGGTGCCTGTAGCAACCGCACAATATGACAACGGTCAAGCTTCTTTGAAAGGCAATGGCACTGGCTTTAGTTATAATGCAGGAATTCAAGGCATCCTGTTAAAACCTGATACCACAAAATGGGTTAGTTCGCTTAAAGCAGGATTCTCGTATCGCTCACCAATAAAATTGTCGCTCATTAATGGAACAGCTGCCTTTACGGATATTTCAGTCGCTCTGCAGGATCAATTTCCTGCACAAACAAGTTTCAACGCACAATTAACTTTGCCCGGTGTATATTCATTGGGCTTACAATCGAACATTAGGATTAACGAAAAAATCAATATAGATGTTGTTATTGATTACAACAGAACAATGTGGTCTTCGTATGATTCGTTAAAAATTGATTTTAGTAATGCAGAAACACCAGATAGTAAAATAGCCAAAAACTGGAAAGATGTGTCCACATTTAGAATCGGTGCTGGTATTAATTACAATAAAATCTTATCAATAAGATTGGGCGCCTATTACGATCAAACACCTGTTCGTGACGGATATGTGAGCCCGGAGTTGCCTGATAATACAAATATTGCTTTTACAGCAGGTGTTGGAATTGAGCTAATGGAAAATTTATCGGTTGATATTTCCTGGTTAGTTTCTGATTTCAAACGTACGGCATCGTTAGAGGATGCTGGTTTTAGCGCTACGTATCACAGAAATGTGAACGTAATTGGATTTGGTTTAAATTATACTATTAAATAATTCAGGAATGATGAAACTAATTAGAGCAATCGTACTCCTTTTTGTTATACTCCTTTTCACAACTTGTAAGAAAGAATTTGATACTCCGATATACACCCAGGGTACTGCTGATTTTACAAATTATATTGCCGTAGGAAATTCCCTTACCCAGGGATATCAAAATGGCGGAGTGTATGAAGAAGGGCAAAGAAATTCATATCCCAGCATTATTGCCAGACAAATGAAACTGGTGCAGCCTGCTATGAATGAGTTTGTGCAACCTTATTTTTTCGGAACAGGTTCCGGATATATCCATTTAGAATGGAAAAATAGTACGATTCAGGTGGTGAAACCTGAAGACTCCGGAGGTTACAAAGAAGATCCTTCTTTTGAAAATATAAGCTATGTCGGACAACCGCTCAGCAATCTTGGTGTTTCAGGAATAAAATTGATAGGAACCTGTGCCGACCCCGCCATTGTTGGAGATAATTATAATTGTTACCTTTTAGCCGACAACAACCCTTATGGTAAAAGAATGTTTGATTTAGGACAACCCGCAACTCCAAATTATTATTTGAATGATGTTGTGAAAAGCAATCCTACTTTTTTTACCTGTTGGTTGGGCGCTAATGATATTCTTGGATATGCAACACATGGCGGAAATGTATTAGGAATATCGATCCTGGGAACACCATTTTATGTGTATGGATTATCGGACCCAAACGAGTTTAGGAAAAAATATGACCGCACCCTTGATTCATTAACTAAAAATGGCGCAAAAGGGGTGGTGGCAACCATACCGAATGTTACTTCTATTCCATTTTTCAATTTAATTAAGTTGGAAGATATTAAAGGAAGTGATGGAGCTTTGTTGGATATTTTTATTAAAACGGATAATGGCGTCAGGTTAGCTACGGATGAAGATAGAATATTATTACCGGTTGCTTCTAAGCTGAATAAATTCCTGACAGATTCTTTATATGATAATGGTGTTTCTGTTGAGGATAGTATTGGCAATATAATTTTAGTGTATTCTCCAACGCCTTATGGATTGGGACCGACTAATCCTATAAAAAATAATGAGGTGTTAGATAAAGATGAATTTGTTAAAATTGCACCGGCACTAGCAGCGTTAAACGCAGAGATTAAAGCCTCTGCTGCCGCTCACAATATCCCTGTTGTGGATATGGAAAATTATCTGCAAAATTTTGAATCCGGATTTGCTATCAGCGGAGTAAACTATTCCACTAAATATATTGAAGGCGGAGTGTTTTCTTTAGACGGTGTTCATCCTAACGCGAGAGGTTACGCTATCCTTGCCAATAAGTTTATCGATGCAATAAATACTTATTATCATTCAAACATCCCTCCGGTCAATATCAATAAATATAAAGGAATTGTTTTCCCCTAGTTTTTATAAATAAAAAAGATGACAGAATCTTATATTTATGATGCGGTAAGAACTCCAAGAGGAAAGGGAAAAAAAGAGGGAACCTTGCATGAGGTGAAGGCAGTGCATTTGCTTACAACTGTTTTTAATGCTATCCGTGAACGTAATGATCTTGACACCTCTTATGTGGAAGATGCAATCATTGGATGTGTAACCCAAATAGGGGAGCAAAGCGCGGATATCGCTAAAACAGCAGCCATTGCGGCAGGATACAGCGATACCACATCGGGTGTAACACTTAACCGCTTTTGCGGTTCAGGACTTGAAGCCATTAATCAGGCATCCGCATACATTATGTCCGGACAAGCTGACCTGATGGTTGCCGGAGGCGTTGAGTCAATGTCCCGTGTGCCGATGGGCACGGATGGTGGCGGCATGTTCACCGACCCGCAGATGATAATTTCCCGTTACATCGTGCCGCAAGGAATTTCAGCCGATCTCATAGCTACTAAGTACGGTTACAACAGGAAGCATCTGGATGCATTTGCGATGGAGTCGCATAAACGCGCTTCAATGGCGGTTCAGGAAGGAAGGTTCAAGAAATCTATTGTCCCTGTCAAAGACCTGAATGGTATGACTATTCTTGATAGAGATGAAACAATACGCCCCGATACCACTGCGGAGATTCTTGCAAATCTTAAACCCTCTTTTGAACAAATGGGTTCCATGGCAGGATTTGATTCGGTTGCCATACAGCGTTATCCGGACATTGAAACTATCCGGCATGTGCATCACGCGGGCAATTCATCCGGAATTGTTGATGGCGCTGCTTTAACATTGATGGGAAATAAAAAAACAGGAAAAAAATTAAACCTGAAACCAAGAGCAAGAATACGCTCTTTCGCGGTTATTGGCGCTGAGCCGACTATCATGCTAACAGGTCCTGCGCCCGCTTCTCTCAAAGCATTGAAAAAAGCAAAAATGACTGCTAATGATATTGACCTCTTTGAAGTCAACGAAGCATTTGCAATTGTTCCTTTGAGATTTATGGAAGAAATGAATGTGCCATACCATAAAGTAAATGTTAATGGCGGAGCCATTGCAATGGGACATCCTCTTGGCGCGACCGGTGCAATGCTTTTAGGAACAGTACTTGATGAATTGGAAAGACAAGATAAAAGCACAGGACTAATAACTTTGTGTATTGGCGGAGGAATGGGAATTGCCACGATTATTGAAAGAGTATAATGATAAACTATAACAAAGATTCAGACGGCATTGCTGTAATCAGCATTAACATGGAAGGCCCTGTTAACATAATCAATGAAGAATTTATCATTGCTTTTGAAGAACAGATAAATGAATCTGTTGCGGATACATCCGTTAAAGGGATTATCATCACTTCGGGTAAAAAAGAATTCATGCTGGGCGCTGACCTTAAATTGATAGCCTCTGTGAAAACTGCAGGTGAAATCATGCCATTGGCATTAAGGCAGCAGAAATTTCTCCGGAAAATGGAAACTTCCGGAAAACCTGTTGTGGCAGCTATAAATGGCACAGCCCTTGGAGGAGGATTTGAAATATGCCTTGCCTGCCATCACCGCATTGCCGTCAATGATTCCAACATGCAGATCGGGCTGCCTGAGGTATTGCTCGGTTTGTTACCGGGGGGCGGAGGCACTCAGCGCTTGCCGAGAATGATCGGCATCCATGCGTCTTTACCATTACTCCTGGAAGGAAAAAAACTTCGTCCCGAACAGGCATTGAAAGCGGGAATGGTTGATGCGCTTGTTGCTTCCCGGGAAGAGTTAATTACTGCGGCAAAGGATTGGATAAAAAAGTGTCTCATCCCCAGCCCCTCTCCTACCTCATCCGCCCTACGGGCACCTTCTCCAAAGGAGAAGGGAAGCGGAAATAATTTCTTGGAGAGGAGAGTTAGTTGTCTACAGCCATGGGATGAAAAAGGATACAAAATACCGGGTGGAGGCGTACAACATCCTGACAGCGCGATGGTTCTTGCCGCTGCTTCGGGCCTAATTGTAAAAAAAACGTATGGCAACTATCCCGCTGCATCCGCAATAATAAATTGTGTATTTGAAGGGCTTCAATTGCCTTTTGACAAAGCGATGGTTGTTGAATGCCGCTACTTTACCCAGTGCGTGTTATCGGTGGAATCAAAAAACATGATACGCACCTTGTTTGTCAACATGAACGAGGCGAACAAAGGCGCTGCTCGTCCTGCCAATATTCAAAAAACAGATATTAAGAAAATAGGTGTTCTTGGAGCCGGAATGATGGGTGCAGGTATAGCTTACGTTTCAGCATCAAACGGATTGGATGTAGTGCTAAAAGATATTACGAAGGAAGCGGCTGAAAAAGGAAAAGAGTATTCGGTAAAATTAGTGTCTGAAAAACTTTCTAAAAATCATATCACAAAAGAACAACAGGAAGATATACTGAATAAGATACAAACTACTGCTGATGCGAAAGATATTGCCGGTTGCGATTTAGTGATAGAGGCAGTTTTCGAGAACAGGGAATTGAAAGCGATGGTAACAAAAGAAGCTGAATCAGTGATGAGTGTCCAAGCAGTGTTTGCTTCCAATACGTCAACGCTTCCTATCACCGGACTTGCAAAAGCATCGTCAAGACCTGAGAATTTTATCGGACTTCACTTTTTTTCTCCGGTTGAAAAAATGCAGCTGGTGGAAATCATTGTGGGAAAGAAAACATCTGATTATGCCATTGCAATGGCAATTGATTACATAAAACGAATCAAAAAAACTCCCATTGTCGTTAATGATGGAAGAGGATTTTATACATCCAGAGTATTTGCTACTTACTTGTTTGAAGGATTTAATTGTCTTGCAGAGGGAATTTCTCCAGCGCTTATTGAAAACGCAGGAAAAATGGCAGGTATGCCTATAGGTCCTCTTGCACTTGCAGACGAAGTAAGTATTGATCTCTGTTATCATATTAATCAACAAATGGAAGTTGATACAGGAAAAAAGAGGGAAGACGCTGCCATTGGAGTGGTAAATAAATTTATAGAAGAATTGCATCGTCCGGGGAAAAAAGCAAAAAAAGGTTTTTATGAATATCCCGAAAATGAAAAAAAATATTTATGGACTGAGCTTTCCAAACACTTTCCATTAGCAGAACAGCAACCGGATGTATTGGAAGTCAGAAAACGCTTACTGTACATTCAGTCTCTTGAGGCGGTAAAATGTTTTGAAGAAAATATTGTTACCAAACCTGCTGATGCGGATATCGGTTCCATATTAGGATGGGGATTCCCGCCATATACAGGAGGCGTGTTGTCATTTATTGATATGATTGGTGTGAAAAAATTTGTTGAGGAATGTAACAGGTTAGCTAAAAAACACGGAAAACGTTTTAACCCTGGCAGTTTCCTGAAAAGAATGGCAGCGGAGGATATTTTTTTTTATACAGAGAAAATACATAGCGAGGAAATGCCCGTTAATGCTTAAAAATGAAAAAAATAACCGAATCCGACTCCCGTTATAATCATCTGGAAAAGAGGAAGGTGAGGAATCTTCTTGCCAATATTAACCGCGAAGACAGGAAAGTGCCGCTTGCTGTAGCTAAAGAAATTCCTAAGATCGAAAAACTTGTTAAAGTGATGATTGAAAAGATGAAAAAGGGAGGGCGACTATTTTACATCGGTGCAGGAACAAGCGGCAGATTGGGAATTGTAGATGCGTCAGAATGTCCTCCTACTTACGGAGTTCCTCAAGGGCTTGTCGTAGGATTAATTGCAGGAGGAGATAAAGCCATACGCAAAGCCGTAGAATTTGCCGAAGACGACACCCGACAGGGTTGGAAAGACCTGAAAACAAATCATATCTCAAAGAAAGATGTGGTAATCGGTATTGCCGCATCGGGGACTACTCCATACGTGGTGGGAGCGCTTGAAAAATGCAATAAGAACGGAATCACAACCGGCTGCATCACCTGCAATCCAGGAAGCCCGGTTGTAAAAACAGCTACGTATCCTATTGTAGTCGTTGTAGGCCCTGAATTTCTTACCGGCAGTACCCGCATGAAATCCGGCACCGCGCAAAAACTGGTGCTGAACATGATTTCCTCTACTGTAATGATAAAACTGGGACGTGTGCAGGGCAACAAAATGGTAGATATGCAACTTAATAACAACAAATTAGTTGACCGGGGTGCAAAAATAATCATGCGCGAGTTGAAGGTAACTTACGCTTCTGCCAAAGCAGCGCTCCTGAAATATGGAAGTGTGAGAAAGGCGGTGAATTCAGGGAAAAAATAAAACTTAATCATGATTGATGAAAAGAAATAATCGGAAGAGAACATTATTAATTTTACAAGCTAAAAAATGCGGAGTCAACACGATAAAAACTGACGACAATAAAATGAGAAAATATTTTTCATTTTTGGTTGTATCACTTATGCTTTGTTCATTGCAATCTATTGCTGATCCTTGTACCTCTATCACAACAATAATTTGTGGCACTCCCATTAGCTTTACTCCTGCAAGTGGATTGGGGGACCCTAACTATCCAGCTACAACTGTTTGCGGTGGAACCACTACACAGGGTGGTTTAGAAAACATCTATAAGTTTATTGCTCCATCAACAGGTACTTATCAATTTGATGTTACTTCAGCGGCCAATACAAATAGTGTGGAATACGGGTATAAAATTGCGGCCACTTGTAATTGGACAGGGTGGAGTTGTTTGGGAATAATGACTGCCACAGGAACAATTGACGCCATTAACCTTAATGCGGGCGATTCTATTTTTATTTTAGTTAATGCAAGGACGACAAGTACAACTAATCAAACTTTTCAAATTAATTGCGCTATTCCGTTTGCTTGTACCTCTATTTCAACAATATCATCCTGTGGAGTCCCTATCACGTTTGCTCCTGCAAGCGGATTAGGAGATCCAAACTATCCAGCTACAACTGCTTGCGGTGGAACAACAACTCAAGGTGGTCTGGAATCTATCTATAAATTTATTGCTCCCGCAACAGATGCTTATCAATTATATGTCACTTCAACAGCCAATTCAAATAATGTAGAATACGGATATAAAACTACTGCTCCTTGCAATTGGACAGGATGGAATTGCTTGGGTATTATGAGTGCAGTCGGAGTAATTGATACCCTTAACCTTAATACCGGTGATTCTATTTTCATTTTGGCTAATTCAAGAACGACAAGTACGACCAGCCAAGCGTTTAAAATAAATTGTTTATTTACTACTGATATTATTGACAATCAGACACTGCTGCATCTATTTTCAGTTTATCCAAATCCATTCTCTTCACAGACAACTTTGCAGACAGACAATCTATTCAATAATGTAACTCTCACAGTTTATAATTCTTTCGGACAGATAGTAAAACAAATAAAGAATATTTCTGGACAGACAATCACTCTGTACCGTGACAATTTAGCTGGCGGACTGTATTTTATTCGGCTAACACAAGACGGCAAAGTAATTGCAACAGACAAATTAGTAATCACTGACTGACACGCACGACAGGAAATAAAAAAGCACTGGCAACAGCAAGTGTGCGTATTTAAATCCTTGCCTTCGCCAATGCAGTTCTTATCTAAAAAAATTGACGACTTCAACAACAAAAAAACAAAACCGAATTAGAAATTCCCCTTTTAATATTCCAAACATACCACATACCCACTGTGCTTCCTCACATTGAGAACTGAGTTATCTTCAAAGATCAGGTACTGCCCTTTAATACCCATTAGCTTCAGCCCCGCCCCATCCCTCCCCTTCGGGGAAGTGGTTTTTTCCAAATCTATACTCTTCACTTTCTCAGGATAACGAAGTACCGGATAGTTAATTTCTGTGATCCGATCATCTTCGGAATAATATTGCTTCAACTCCCCGGAGAGATAGTCTTCTGCTTTCCATTTTTCTTCAATAAGATTGATTCCTTCCGCTTCCTCTCCTTTCAGCATTTTCTGCCAGTTTGTTTTATCAGTAAAATATTTTTTCATTTGCACTTCTATCACTCCTGACAGATAACGATTGGGAGTTTTTGCCAGACGAATCACGGAGGACGCTCCCTGGTCTATCCATCGCGCAGGAACCTGCGCGGAGCGGGTTACCCCTACTTTAACGCTGCTTGAAAGAGCGAGATAAACAAAATGCTCTTGCAGGTGATGCGCTTTTTCCCATTCTATGTTCCTCCCCTTACCTTCGTGCGCCAAACACAGCTCAGGGCGGAGGATACATTCCGAATTTTCAGGAGAAGTGGAAAAACAATTCCAGCAAAATCCATGGAAGGATTTATGGATTTTGTTGTCGCAGTTAATGCAATAAATTTCATTTTCAAATTTGAGAGAAATCTTTTCGCCAACCAGTTCATTCATCGAGACCAGTTTATCCTCCATGGGCAAATGATAAATTACTTGTTCAGCGAGCTGCGTTTTCATTTTGAGAATTCGACCGGTAAGTTTCACGCAGCAAAAATAATTTTTCTATTGATAAGCGCTAATTCGTAAATTCGTAATAATTCGATATTCGCATCATGCCACTTCTCAACTCCTTCGCCTCCTGGCTCATGACCAAGCGCATGCATCAGATAGAACTGTTCATGAAATATCCCCACGAAGTGCAGAACGAATGGTTTCGTAAATTAATTGAATCGGCAAAAGATACGGAATGGGGAAAAAAATTTGATTACGCGTCCATAGAAAATCCCGTGAAGTTTGCTGAACAGGTTCCGCTGCAGGATTACGATTCTATCAAACCGTACATTGAACGTATACGCAGGGGCGAGCAGAATATATTGTGGAACACAGAGACAAAATGGTTTGCCAAATCATCCGGAACCACCAGCGATAAAAGCAAATTCATTCCTGTGAGTAACGAATCGCTGGAAGAATGTCATTACAAGGGCGGCAAAGATATGATTTCCATCTACTGCAGCAACTACCCCGAAACAGAGTTGTTCACCGGAAAAAACCTGGCGCTCGGAGGAAGTCATTCCACCGATATTTTTGGGAACTACGAATCCTATAACGGAGATGTTTCTGCCATCATCATGAAGAACCTTCCATTGTGGGCAGAGTTCTTCCGCGCTCCTGATCTTTCCATAGCGCTCCTCACCAACTTTGAGGAAAAGCTGGAAAAGATGGCTCGGGCAACCATGGCTGAAAATGTTACGAGCATTGCGGGAGTGCCTTCCTGGATGAATGTGCTGCTGAAACGCATTCTGGAAATCTCAGGAAAGAAAACCATCAGGGAAGTTTGGCCTAACCTTGAAGTGTATTTTCACGGAGGAGTAAATTTTTCTCCTTATAAAGAAAATTTCAAGCAACTGTTCGGAAAAGGCAACACACATTACTTTGAACTCTATAATGCTTCCGAAGGATTCTTCGGACTTCAGGATCAGAAAAAATCCAGCGAGCTGCTGCTGATGCTGGATTACGGGATATACTACGAGTTTATCCCTGTAGATGATCTGAATGACAAAAGCGAAAAAACAATACCGCTTCACGAGATAAAGACAGGGCATAATTATGCAATGGTGATCTCCACCAACGGAGGCTTGTGGCGTTACCAGATAGGAGATACTATCAAATTCACTTCCGCCAATCCATATCGGTTTAAGATCACCGGCAGGACAAAACATTTTTTAAATGCATTCGGAGAGGAGGTGATCATAGATAATACCGAAAAAGCCCTGAAGATAGCCTGTGAAAAATCAAATGCCCTTGTCAGCGAATACACAGTGGCCCCTGTTTACATGAATGGCAACAAAAACGGGGCGCATGAATGGCTGATAGAGTTTGAAAAAGCCCCACAAGACCTGAATTATTTTGCTGAGGTACTCGATAATGCCTTGAAATCCCTGAACTCCGATTACGAAGCAAAAAGATTCAACAACTTTGTGTTGCGCGCTCCAATTATAAGGCAGATGAAAAACGGCACATTTTATGATTGGCTAAAGACAAAAGACAAACTTGGCGGGCAGAATAAAATTCCGCGCCTCTCCAATGATAGAACATTTGTTGACGAAATAGTAAAGCGGATTAATGGTTAATCGTTCAATTGTGTCAAACGCAGTTTCCAATTTAAAAATAACGATTAACTTCACACTTGAAAATTTGAAGATGAAAGCACAAACAACTACACGTATGTTCAAATTTTCAAACCCGCCTGAGCCGAAAGGAGTTCTTCGGACTATCCGGACATGTTGGTTAATCATCTCATTTGTATTTTTTGCGTTTCAGGATTCTAAATTCACTCTTGTGAAATCCATTCCTGCATTTTCTTCCTTTATCACAACAGATAACCTCGGTAATATATATTTGACAAAAGAAGATATTCTTGAAAAATATGATTCGGAAGGAAAATTTTTAAAAAACCTGAGCAATAAAGCTCTTGGCACTATATCCTTTGTTGACGTGCATGACCCTTTAAAGATACTTTTGTTCTATAAATCATTCCAGCAAATCGTGTTCATCGACAACATGCTTGCCGGTTCTGGAAATTTTATTTCACTGGATGCCCTTGGTTATAATCAAACCTCTTTAGCCTGCTCCTCACACAATAACGGCTTCTGGATATACAATCAGCAAAATTCTGAACTTATTCGTTTTGATCAAAACCTGCAGAAAACCCAGCAGACAGGAAATATAACTCAACTCACAGGAATAAAGCTTAATCCTGATTTCATTACAGAACAAAACAACATGCTTTTCATCAACAACCCTGAATCCGGAATACTGGTTTTCGACATTTACGGAACGTACAGCAAGACCATCCCGGTGAAAGGATTAAAGCGCTTTCAGATCAGCAACGAACAGATATTTTACCTGAGAGAAGGAAAGCTCAAAAGTTACAACATGAAAACGCTGGAAGAAAACGAGCAATCCCTGCCAGCAAACGATGTTTTAGATGTGCGTACCGAAAAAGAAAAACTATATTTGCTGAAACAAAAAAGCGTAGCTATTTACAGCGCAACAAAATGAAAAAATATCAGATGAAAGCGAACACCAACAACATGCACATAGCGGTTTCGGGCAATATTGGATCCGGAAAAACAACGCTGGCTACCCTGTTGGCAAAACATTACAAATGGACAGCTCAATATGAAGACGCTGACAATAACCCCTATCTGAACGATTTTTACGAAGATATGCAGCGTTGGTCGTTCAACCTCCAGGTATTCTTCCTCAACAGCCGTTTTCAGCAGGTGATAGATATCCGGAAGAACAAAAAAACCACCATCCAGGACAGAACCATTTACGAAGACGCAAATATTTTTGCGCCCAATCTTCATTCTATGGGCTTAATGACTACCCGTGATTTTGACAACTACATAGGTCTTTTTAACCTCATGCAATCTCTGGTACAGCCGCCTGACCTGCTTATTTATCTGCGGGCTTCTATACCTACCCTGGTAGAACAAATTCAAAAAAGAGGAAGAGAATATGAAAAAGCCATCCGCCTGGATTATCTTCAGCGCCTGAACGAGCGCTACGAGGCATGGACCACGAAATACACAGAGGCACACACTAACAGCCGATTGCTCATAGTTAATATTGATGACAATAAATTTTCCGAAAAAAAGGAAGACCTTGGAAAAATAATTCGAAAGATAGATGCTGAGTTGAACGGATTATTCAAGAAATAAATCCTCACGCATCTTGCCTGTACTTTAAATAAATTTTATTATCTTTAAATTTCATATCTAATCGGGCAGTACATGACTTATTTCTACTTGGCATTCTTTTCAATAGCCTTCCTCTTTTCCTTCCTGATAAACTCGCTTTTTTTGCGTTTCTCTAAGACACTAGGCATCCGGGATAAAAATGAAACCGTTATACGCTGGGCAAGCACTTCTAAGCCCGCCTTTGGAGGTATTTCATTTTATATTGTTTTTCTGCTCTCATTTGCTTCCTATTCCATGTTTTTTGAAGCTCAGGAAATCCTTTTA
>SCSP01000222.1 GCA_004297845.1 Bacteroidota bacterium
TCTGAATAATTCAAATGTTTCCGTTTATTCATTGATGGGTACTCCATTAACAAATATTCAAAACAACAATTCCAGTGATTTGAATATTGACTTTTCAGATTATTCAAACGGAGTTTATTTCGTTCATATCAAAACTGATGCAGGAACTGCTGTTAGAAAAATAGTTGTATCCAAATAATCATTTATACCCCCTGATAAGATCCCGCCTTGGCGGGATTTTTTTTCTCCAATCCTAAAGGGAATAATGTAGCAGTACTTCATAGATTGGCGATCAAAGCCCTATTTCTGAATTACAATCTTCCGATGAAGCATTGCCTCCCCGCTATATAGCCTAAGAAAATAAATGCCGGACGGAACTCAATGCTTAACGGTTGATTGCTGACCGCATGAGGTCCCATGGACATATTTGAATGATTTTCACCAATCATCTCATAGACTTTTTCTCCCAGCGTATTATAAATTTCAACGATGGCTGTGTTGCCTTTCAACATTGAACTCCCGGTAGCTATCGGGAGAACATTGAACATTCCGGTCGAGGGATTTGGATATGTCAAAATGTCTTCCTGATTATGCATTTCGGAAATTCCCGAATTTGAACATTGAACGAGAAACTGTCCCATTGTACCCAATCGTATTTGTATTGTAACCGGAAAAAAATTGTTTAACACTGTCTTTTATCGTAAGAGAAATGATAGCTCCTGAAATTGTATCAGGAATAAAGAGAGGAGATTGACCAAATAGGTTCATTGAAAGGCTCAAAACCGATACTGAAACCACAAATCGAAAAATCCTGATTTTCATTCTGTAAATATATTCGTCATTTTCTGACTGCGATTGAATAAGGATCGGTTGCCACTTCAATTTTCATATCCTGTATCACTTCCAGTGTATGCAGATCAATAAAACTTACAAAACCATTGTTACCGCCACAGGCGTTCTTGTGATGAGGATGAAAGCCAAGGCTCCGGTTCCTGTTTGCCACATAGACCAAACCATTGGCATCATCAACCGCAATGCCATTTGGCTCTGACATATTTGTACTTAGTCTTTTCACCCATGTATTTGTCGCATAATTTATTACATCAACGCTGCCTCCGGTAGTATCAGGAGCGGAAAATTCTTTTTCACAGGTCACAAAAAGATAGGGGGTAGTTTTCGAAAAACTCATCCCCTGCGGAAACTTTCCTGTTGGAATGGCAGCGATCAATGCATCATCCATCACACGCATCACGCGCACTTCGTTGCTTTTCACACAGGTAAGATAGTAATACAAACTGTCGGGCGAGAAAACAACTTCATGCGGATCAAAAAGGGATGTAGAGCTTGGAGAAGAAGGCGGATCCAAAACAACTTCTATGAAAGCTACCGGATTATTAACAGGAACTTTATGGATATAATTTCCAAAACGGGCGGTTACAAGCAGCGTATCTCCTTCGGGATTAACCGCTGAACCATGTGCATCCCAAAAACCTGACCATGGAGATCCGCCTAACAAAGTCATACTTTTGAGATCTATATGAGCAATTCTTCCATCCGGGTTCCAGTCAATGGCAAATCCGGATTTTGAATCGTTGCTGATGGAAAAAGTACTCCAGTTGCCCGGACTCATATCCAACTCTCCAACTTTGGTATCATCCGATGTTCTGAATTTCTGAACATGACTGGCTGTATCGTTGAAAACAACATACCAGTAATTTCCATCCGGAGAAACTTTCACCATGTGAGGGGATTCAATTGCACCCGTAACTCCTACATCTATATATCGCATCTGCAATTGAGTAGCAGCATCAAAAACAGTAACTACATCGCAGCCCTGATTAGTAACGTAGACCTTCTTACGATTAGGGTTGCCCGAAAATGCAACCTTTCCTGCCGAGTTAGGAGCCCCTGCATCAATCCAGTTCATTAATGTTATTATTTCCTCTTTAGAAAGAGCAGGTTTGTTATAAGGCATGGTTGGCGTATTCGTAACACCAAGATCCGAATAAGTGTTAGTGAAAAGAAACAAAGTGCTGTATTGGTGGTTATAGGGAATACAGGCAGCTCCGTTCCGGCTACCTGCAAACAGCTGGTCCCATGTCTCTAAAGAAAGCCCCCCCGCAGACTCCTTACTCGAAAGAGTATGGCACCCTGATGTAGCGCATTTTTTGACAATAATTTTGGCAATTTCAGGGGGGTAGCCACTGTCGGTAATACCTTTGTCTTTCGAACAAGTTATGACAAAAATAAGAAACGAGAATAGGAAAGTACGCTTACAATACATAGTGTATCATTTCATTTTTAAAGATACAATTAAACTACAAAGAAAATGGCTGTAAATAAATAATTTTACTTACATTTGCCACCCTTAACAATAAAACATAAAATAAATGCTCATCGTTCCTATTAAAGACGGAGAAGGCGTAGAAAAAGCCCTCAAGAAATTGAAAAAGAAATTTGAAAAAACAGGCACTTTGCGCGAATTGCGCAAGCGTCAGGTTTTCACTAAACCTTCTATCGTACGCAGAGAAGGCATTAAGCGCGCTAAATACAAGCAGCGTCTTATTGAAGCCGAAGAATAAGCCACAGTTTGTTAAATCAATAATAATTGATTGCGGATTGGATTCATTTCCAGTCCGCAATATTTTTTTTATACATTCGTTATTATTGCCATTCCACGTTTATGCAAAAGGATGCCTTCACGAATTACCTGCGCTACGAAAAGCGCCTCTCTCCTCACTCTGTGCTCGCCTACTCCAGTGATCTTGATCAGTTCTATATTTATCTGAAAACAGTTTATTTGCTGGATGATATCGGGGAGGTCAATCATTCGATCATCCGATCATGGGTCGTTTCGTTGATGGAAAACAAGATATCCGCCCGCTCCGTGAACCGAAAAATAAGCACGTTAAAATCATACTACAAATTCCTGCTTCGTGAAAAAGCGATGGATATAAACCCCATGCACAAGATACAATCGCCCAAGAATCCAAAGCGTCTCCCCGTATTTGTAGAAGAAAGCAAAATGAACGCACTGATAGAAGATGTGGATTTCAAGAATGACTTTGAAGGGAAAAGGAATCTTTTAATAATAGAACTTCTTTACTCCACAGGCATGAGGCGGATAGAATTAGTTAATTTAAAAGAGACAGATATCAACTTTAGAAACAGGACCGTTAAGGTACTGGGAAAAAGGAATAAAGAGCGACTTATCCCTTTAACCCCTGAAATAGTGATACTTATAAAAGAATACCTTGAACACAGGAACATATCCATTCACCTCAAAAACGACTATTTGTTTTTAACGAAAAAAGGCAACCATATCTATCCCGGTGCCGTATACCGCATTGTGAAAGGTTCGTTGGAAAAGGTAACAACACTGGCAAAGAAGAGTCCGCACGTGTTGAGGCATACTTTTGCAACTCACCTTTTAAACAACGGAGCTAACCTGAACGCCATTAAAGAACTGCTTGGACACGCAAACCTTGCCGCCACACAAATTTACACCCATAACACCATTGAAAAATTAAAATCAGTATATTCGAAAGCACATCCTAAGGCCTGAATTCCAAACTATAAATAAGCGAAATGCCAATATAACATAGGACTTACGCACGGGACAATTAACAATTGATTTTTGATAAAAAAATGAGGTTGGGGTATCAAAACAGAACAGAAGGCATAATGTGGTTACATGAAAACCACAACCAAACTTTATTGCC
>SCSP01000223.1 GCA_004297845.1 Bacteroidota bacterium
CTCTATCATCGGAAGTGTTATTGAATCCTTACACCCAAACGTAGTTGTAACAATAAGTGAAACACCATAATTTCCAGGTGTATTATAGCAAATGTTCTGTGGAGTTGAAGAGCCGGAAATTGTGGTAACCGCTCCGGGGAAAGACCATTGCCAACTGCTTACAGTTCCATCCGTTGAAGTGGACAGATCGGCATAGTTTACGCAGATAGGTACACAGCCGCTATCAGGCGCGCTAAAGTTTGCAACCGGAGGACTATATACAAGCACTTGTTGGCTGATAGTATCCTTGCACCCATACTGAGATGTTATAATAAGCGTAACAGTATGTGTGCCTGCTGCACCATATAATGTAGAAGCATTGGGCGAAGTTGCTGCGGCAGGATTCCCGGCCGGCATGCTCCAATTCCAGGACGCAATAGGATCGCCGGTAACCGCAAGGGATCCGTCAGTAAGCGATGTTGCTGTTCCTGCACAGGGCGCGCCTGATGCAAAGGCTGCTACGGGAGGGGGAATTACTGTTATTGTTGCGAGAGCAACGCTCAAACACGAACCATTTGTAACAGTAACTGAATACGTTGTTGTTACACTGGGAGAAATAGTTATAGAAGATGCGGTACTTCCATTGTTCCATAGATAAGCGCCATTTCCGCTGGCGCTGAGACTGGCGCTGGTGCCAGGGCATATCGAACTGGGGGGACCCGCTGTGGCAGTAACGCTTCCCGTAGCGGCAACCGTAACAGCACTGATATTGCTGCATCCGGAAGCATCTGTGATTATGACCGAATAATTCCCTGCGCTTAATCCCGTGGCAGCAGAACTGTTTCCTCCTGATGGAGACCAATTGTATGTATAAGGAGAATTTCCGGTGGTAACATTTGCCGTGGCGGTGCCGTTATTATTGCCGCAGCTTGCCGGTGTGGCGGTGGTGCTGGCGGTTAAATTTCCGGAAGCGGTAACCGTAACAGTATTGGAACTGCTGCATCCGGCAGCGTCTGTGATTATGACCGAGTAATTCCCTGCGCTTAATCCCGTGGCAACAGAGCTGTTTCCTCCTGATGGAGACCAATTGTATGCGTAAGGGGAACTTCCGGTGGTAACATTTGCTGTGGCCGTGCCGTTATTATTGCCGCAACTTTCCGGTGTGGTGGTGGTGCTGGCAGTTAAAATTGTTGGCTGAGGGACAAAAGACATCCAAAAATTGCAGCCGGAAGGCTGTTTAATCTGAACGACAAAAGTATCTCCGGGTTGCGGAATAGGCGTGATACTCTGAGTAATGCCACTCGGAGGTCCGGTGTATAGATTTCCATTCTGATACCATTGATAATTATATGCAATGGCCGGATTCGTGGGAGCCGTGATGGTAACAGGGTTTCCTACACAGTATGATACAGAATTAGCGGTAGACTCACATGAGAAATCCCAGTACGAATAACAATAGTGTCCACCACGAGCACAATCAGAGTTAGTAATAACAACGGTAAGATTTTGTCCTATATAAGCAGACAAGTTAATACCCTCTGTTGTCCATGGTTTATAGGATACAATCATCCCGTTGGGTGGATAACCGGGGGGAGTGGAACCTGTACAGGATGCCAGAAAAAATCCAGGGCCAACACCTCCAGCTAAATCAGCAGTATATTTACGATGACTGCAATTAACAGTATCACCTAACGCATCAAGTATATATATTTCAGCAAAAGGCGCTTCAGATGCTGTGTGTCCGCTAGGCGGATTTTCAAGCACCAATGCATAGGCATAAATAAAATTAGTGTCCTGTGCGGTAACTGTAAGCGGGTATTTTAATTGTTCTGAACATCCGTTTCCTGCGGCACCAACTCCCACGCCCGGATATGGAGGGTTGTTTGCACATCCTCCATCCATGCCATTGGCATTCGGCTGTCCTAACTGAATGGATGCGTTCCCAAATCCAGGACAAACCAAAGGCACCGGTGGCCCTAATGTACCTTGTGTGCAGGGATCTATTCCTGCTCCACCAGTCAGATTAAATCTCGGTGCAATGGGCGGTGCAATGGGCCCAAAGAATGTAGGGGTAAGGCTTCCTCCGCGCTGGTGATATCCTTCATTGCCTACCCATGAACTCCAACCATTCTCTGCTCCAAGATCGCTGCATGCCGCAAGTGGAACAGGCAATACCTGTTCTTTCTGAATTTGAAGAGGGCTTTGACCCGGCATACTACCGCTATTTTTTATTTCGATTTTCTGTTTTGCTTTATCATTCTGAGCAAACAATATAATCGGGAAAATATATATAAAGGCAACAGCCAACAAACTAAAATTCCAGCAGGGCACTTCTAAAAATCGATTTATAAAATTCATTTTTTTGTTCATATCGGGAAACAACAACTACCGGATTATTGCTTCTTCGATTTACCAAAGTAGTATTATAAAGGGTATGTATATTATTCCTGTATAACAATTTTTGTATTGATTATGGCATCGCCTGTTTTTAGTTTCAGAAAATAGACGCCACCGGGCTGGAAAGAAAGGTTAATCGTTAAGGGTTCATGGGTAATCGGAATAACCTCTGCGGAATAAACTTTC
>SCSP01000224.1 GCA_004297845.1 Bacteroidota bacterium
ATGCACAATATGGTACAGATAACAGATAAACACAGATTTTCAGATAAACAGCCATCTCTAATCTGTAAATCTGCAAAAAATCTGTTATCTGTACAACCTGTAGAATGTACTATTTTACCCCGTTTCATGTATAAATGGATGCTTTCGATATTCAAAAATGCAGCTATCCGGCATAAGCGTAATTCAGACTACCAGGTATGGACACACGAAAACCATGCTGTAGAAATTTTTTCAATCCTGAAGAATATATTTATTCCAGCGTGCGAGATTATGTCGGAGAGAAAGGGTTAGTAGATGTGGAACTTATTGACAGGGTGTGGAAGACCGTAAGATAATCCGAAAGAAAGATGACAGAAAAACAGTCCGGAGGACTTGGGCTAACGAGCGTAGCGAGACGCAACGCTCAACAACCGCAAGCTACGCTGAACGAGGGAAGTATTTGTCGGAACTATGGCAACTATTTACAGTGCAGGAGACGATTCCAACGCGCTTTCTATCCGCGAAAAAATGTCCGGTGAAATTGATCCCGTAACCGGAACATCCAAATACACATTTGCGGTAGGCTTTTCCCTGATGCTGTTCTATGCCTTTGCCATGCAGTGCATGAGTACGATGGCAATTGTTTTTCGGGAGACAGGGAAATTTAAATGGCCGGTGATACAGTTTATTTACATGAGTGTGCTTGCGTATCTGGCAAGTTTTATAGCATATAATATCTTCAGATGATTTTTTCTTCCCTGGTTACCAATAAACGAATCGTGTACGAATGTTGCCAATGAATGTGTCAATCGTCCGATTTGTTATATTCGTTACAGATTCGTAATTCGTAACCAGTGCAACGATTGTTTCATATGGATCAGGCTCATCGTAATAAATCCATTCTAAAAAAATACATTCCTGAACCTGCAGTTGATACAATTGCGGAATGGATATACACTTACAATTTCAAATTAAAAGTTAAAAAGCCGCGCAGTTCCAGAGAAGGAGATTACACCGCACCGTACAGCGGAAAGAATCATGTTATCACTGTAAACAGGGATTTGAATAAATACGCGTTTCTCATCACGCTTATTCATGAAATTGCACACCTGATAACCTGGGAAAAATACAAAGGCAGCGTTTCCCCTCACGGAAAGGAATGGAAATCGGAATACAGCAAGTTGTTAAATTATTTTTTGCTGAAAGAAAAATCAACAGATCAAGAGGAATCTCTTTTTCCCCGGGAAATTTCAAGCATTTTGCATACACATTCCCAACGTCCATCGGCAGCGAGCTGTTCGGACATCCATTTATCCCGGGCACTCAGAAAATTTGATTCGGATACCGAAACTCTTTTGCTGGAGAAAATATCTGCCGACTCATCGTTCCGGATAGTTTCTATAAAGACAAAACATTCGCGGGAAATATTCATTAAAGGAGAAAAGAGAAGAACGCGGTTTAAATGCATTCATGCCCGAACGAAGAGGGAATACCTGATACATGCACTGTGTAAGGTCGTATTATGCCCGGCCAATCCTCCCGAAGAGAGGGCTTGAAGTACTTTCCCCTTCCCTTTGGGAAGGCGGGGGATGGGCTTGTATTTTTTTTAATTTAGCATCCTTAATAAATAGTTGTTTTTATGAGTGTAATTATATCCTCGCCTGTCAAAGAACTCATTGTTTCCGATCTTGCCGAAAACATCACTGGATCAGAGATCATTAAACTTGCCTGGGAAGTGAACGCTAAGATCAAGAAGGGCGAGCAGATATATAACCTCACCATCGGAGATTTTAATCCTAAGATATTTCCCATTCCTGCAGAACTGAAGCAGGAAATAATCACTGCCTATCAGAACGATGAAACTAACTATCCTCCGGCAGAAGGGGTTCCGGAACTGCGTTCCGCAGTGTGTTATTTCCTGAGGCGACTGCACGGCTTTGATTTTCAAAGCGAGAATATAATCATCGCCTGCGGTGCGCGCCCTGTCATTTATGCAATTTATAAAACCATTGTTGATCCCGGAGACACCGTTATTTTTCCTGTGCCCTCCTGGAACAATAACCACTACGTACATCTTTCGCAGGCAAAAGCAGCGCTGATTGAGACAAAGCCGGAGAATAACTTCATGCCTTCGGCTGCGGATATCAAAAAGCATATCAAAAATGCTGCGCTGATTTGCCTGTGCTCCCCGTTGAATCCTGCCGGGACCACCCTTACAAAAGAATCCCTCACCGAAATATGCGATCTGATACTGGAAGAAAATGCAAGAAGAGAGCCGGGAAAAAAACCTGTTTACCTCATGTACGACCAGACATACTGGACGCTCACCTTCGGAAATACAAAACACTGCGATCCGATCTCTCTCCGCCCGGAAATGAAAGAGTATACAATTTTTGTGGATGGTATCTCAAAAGCATTTGCCGCTACCGGAGTGAGAGTGGGTTGGGGCGTGGGTCCGAAAAAGGTCATAGACAAAATGAAATCCATGTTGGGGCACATGGGCGCCTGGGCTCCCCGCCCTGAGCAGATGGCAACTGCACGTTATCTGGTGAACGATAAAGCGGTGGATGCTTACCTGGCAGACATCCGCAAAAAGATCAGTGATCGTCTCACTGCATTTTATAAAGGTTTCCATCGTTTGAAGAGCGAAGGATTTAAAGTGGATGCCATAGCGCCACAGGCTGCCATTTACCTTGCGGTTCAGTTTGCTCTGAATGGCAAGAGGACTGCCGATGGCAAAGCGCTTTCCACAACAAAAGACGTAACCAAGTATGTCCTGGACGAAGCAAAAGTGGCGCTCGTTCCTTTTTATGCCTTCGGAGATTCAGATGAATCAAATTGGTACCGTTTGTCAGTAGGTACTTGCAAACTGGAAGACGCAGAAGAGATAATTTCAAGCCTGCGTTGTGCGCTAAAAAAACTCATTTAGTTTAAAGTTTAAAATCTAAAATCTAAAATTTAATACAAATACAATTGGCTACGATAAAGAGGTTTGAAGATTTGGAAGTTTTGAGGAAGGCAAGAGAACTTGACAACATCATTTATAAATTATCTAAGAAGGAGAGGCTTTCTAAAGACTTTGATTTGAAAAGACAAGCGTTAAGATCGAGCGGATCTATTATGGATAATATAGCTGAAGGATTTGAAAGAGGTGGCAAGGGGGAGTTTGTGCAGTTTCTTTCCATATCAAAAGGATCAGCGGGTGAATTGCGTTCACAAATTTACAGGTCAAGTGATAGGGAGTATTTATCCGCAGAGGAATTTGCAAATGTAAATGCCCGTTGTGAGGAGATTAGCAAGATGCTTCAAGGTTTTATGGATTACCTTCAGAATTCCACTATCAAGGGAAGTAAGTACCTTAAAGAATGATGTTGTAACTTTAGATTTTAAATTTTAGACTTTAGACTGTGGTTAAGAACAACTATTGCGTAATAATGGCGGGCGGTATCGGCAGTCGTTTCTGGCCCATGAGCCGCACGGCCCATCCCAAGCAGTTTATTGATATTCTGGGGACGGGAAGAACGCTTCTGCAATCCACCTTTGACCGTTTCGCGCCTATTTGTCCCAAGGAAAATATTTTAGTGGTAACTAACGAAGCCTACAAAAGCCTGGTTTTAGAGCAGATGCCCGAGCTAAAGCCCGAAAACCTGTTGTGTGAACCGGCACGTAAAAACACAGCTCCCTGCATAGCCTACGCAGCTTACAAGATTTATTCATGGAACAAAAAGGCGAACATGGTTGTTGCCCCTTCCGATCACCTGATAGCCAAGGAAGACACTTTTGTGAAAGCAATAAAGTCTTGTTTTAGAAAATCAAAAACAGAGGACTGTTTGATTACGCTCGGCATACGCCCTACACGGCCGGACACAGGTTACGGCTACATACAATTCATTGAATCCCCGGTGAAAGAAAAGGATGATCGTATCAAGAAGGTGAAAACATTCACGGAGAAGCCGGACCATGAAATGGCAAAATTCTTCCTGCAGAGCGGTGATTTTTTGTGGAATGCCGGCATTTTTATCTGGTCGGCAAAAAGCATTGTCAAGGCATACCAGAAACAATTACCGGATATGGCAGCTGCATTTTCATCGGTCAAATACAATACCTCCAAAGAAGAAGATGGAATAAAAATGGCCTACGCTGCCTGCAAAAATATTTCTGTGGATTACGGCATCCTCGAAAAGGCCGATAATGTGTACGTGCGATCTTCGCTCATAGGCTGGAGCGACCTGGGAACCTACGGGTCGCTTTACAATCATACCGGCAAGGACGATAAAGATAATGCCATAGTAGGCAAGAACGTGATGATGTACGACAGCAGGAACTGCATCGTGAATATTTCCAAAGATAAATTAGTGGTGGTGGAAGGGCTGCAGGATTACATCGTTGTTGAATCGGACAACATCATCCTCATCTGCAAAAAGCAGGACGAACAGCGCATACGAGATTTTGTAAATGATGTGAAACTGAAGAAGGGAGAGAAATTTATTTAATCAACCACCACTAATTTTCCAGATACATAATTTCCATTTTTGCCGATTACTTTATAGAGGTAAATCCCGGCAGTCATATTTCCACGATCAAGTTTCAGCGTTGAGGACTCAACTTTCAGAGTTCTGATCTCTTTTCCGAAAACATCAAATAATACGAAGTGTAAATTGCTGAACTCGTTCAACGGGTTTTGTATGAAAACTGCTGCCCTTGTGCGGAAAGGGTTTGGAGAAATGCGGACTAGTAAACCGGCAAGGTCGTATTCATGAACATCTGTGCAGGGACTGACGTATACCACATCGGATATAGCAACCGAACAGGAATCGCTGTTGTAATAAGTGTATGTAATTGTGTGCAAGCCCGCGTCTATGCTGTCGCAGTAAAGCGAACCCCCATAAACTCCGCTTCCTGAATAAACTCCCCCTGCAGGGCTTCCACCGGTAAGTGCAAGGGTATCGTCTTTGCAGAGGCTGTCAATAGGTAAAACAAATGTTGAAGTTGGAAGTGAATCCACATATATGGTTTTTGTAATTGTATCCGTACAGCCGTTTGTATTATTAACAATAAGAGTTACCATGTGAGATCCGCTGGTGTTATAGGTGTGAAATGTATTTCCTCTGGCGGTGTCATCTGTAAGGCTATCGTTGTTAAAATCCCATGCATAGGTGTAGTTAAAGTTCGTATCAACATTTGTACTCAGGTCGGTGAATGCAGTAGGAGTATTTACACAGACAGTATCGGAAGAAAAATCAGGAACAGGAACAAAATTACAAACCACAAATGCTTTTCCTTCCTGCAAACTCCATACATCCATGGTATCACGCACACGAACGTATAACCGATGCGTTCCGGCAGTAAGCGGGGCCGAGGGTAAAGAGTCTATCAACTGTATACTGTCAGCAGGAGCAAATGGGTTCATTGCAGTTCCGTTGCCAACTCCCGGATCAGTATCAAAAAAGTATTCTGCAGCTTCGATTGGATGTGTGAGGGGAAGTACAGAGACAGTCATCGTGTCGTATAGATATATCTTCGCTTCTTCGTACAGACTCCATACATTGTTGCTGTCTTTAATGCGTACATACAGGTTATGAAAGCCAAAAGCAAGCCCCGCAGCTACAGCAATCGTTGTATCTTGTATGGAATCGCCCGGTGTTAATTTAAGCGCAGTTCCGCTGCCGACACCCGGGTCGGTATCGAAAAAATATTCGGCAGAACTGGAATCAAAAGAAGCATGGATTTCAAAAATGGTATCGTTCAAAAAAAATGTTCTGTTTTCATACAGGCTCCAGGTGCCGTTGGTATCCCGTACCCTGAAATTCAACGTATGAAATCCGGGAGTTAGTCCGGGAAAGTCAAACGAAATGCTGTCGGTGATGGAATCAGAAGTGGCAACGACATATACATTTCCATTCCCAACGCCCGGATCAACATCATAAAAATATTCTACGGAATCAATAGATTGGGCAAAGGAGTGCAGGCTGCAAATTGCAGCTTGCAGATTGAAAAGCAGAATTATTGCGATGAATTTTTTCAAATCTTCAGATTTTTCAATATTAATTGGCGCAACCAGTTATGTTTAATTCTGTTTTTTGGCTTTGAGGATGATCTGCAATGTATCCCCCACGGAAATCACCGGATTGAGTATAGTAAGATTCTTTACCTGTGGTATTGCCGGTGTGCCGGTCATATCCACAAACGGAGCCACGCCTCCGTAAATTCCGATATCAGTGCCGTCAGTTCCTGTATTTTTTCCGGGAGAGGTTGCAGTTAAAGTATAATCGTAGCTATAAGAGAAGAAATTAGTTGGCACATTCGTGAAAAGTGGATTTTGTGCGACCAGATTTCCGCTTCCGGTGTTGGTTCCGGAAGGTATGGTATTGTTTGAAGTCTGGTAAGTAATGTTGTTGCTGAAAGTATTGTTGCTGACATTTGTTCCATTTGGGGTAGGTCCGCTAAAAATATTGTTGGCAATTAAAGCATTACTGACGTTCTCAAGAGAGGTAGAATATGCATTCCCCAGAAAAACATTATTTATAACAACTAAAGTCGGCTGACTGGATGATAAAATATAGGATTTGTAAAAAATATTATTTCTGATTATTGTGTTTGCATTGTTGTTGACGTTCACAAAAAGGTCTTCAATAACATTGTTTTGAATTACCCATCCTTGTCCTGTTACTGAGATCTTTGTGTTGCCTGAAGTAAAATAATTTCTGTTCACAGAAATATTTTTTGTACCTCCTGCCCCGTTGTAACCCAGAATCACACTCAATTTAAACCCGCTGATTCTGGTGCCGGAAGCGCCCGAAACAGTAATCGTTGAATCCAGCGTGATATTCCCTATCTCCGAAACCAGCGTGTTTGATTTATTGGGTTTATGGCCCGTTCCGAAAAAGTTAAGTCGTTTTTTCACATTTACGCTGCCATAACTAGTTGCGGAACCGTGCACGTAGATGGTATCACCCGCAGAAGCGGAATCAATAGCCTGCTGAAGACTTATGTATTGCCCCGGGCTGTTTGTGTTGTTGTTTACCGTGATCACTTTTGCGGAGGCAAACAAGGATAAGGAACAGGTAATTGCAAAAATTGAAATATTTTTCATGTGAAAATTAGTTTACGGATAGTTACCGCAAAGGTAATTTTTTTTATCTTTGGGTAAAATAATCAAGCCACAAATAATCACCTTCCGCATGAAAACGACAATTTTATCCCTCACCGCATTGGCATTTGTGTTTTTTACCTTCCATCCGAACGCTTCAGCGCAAAAAAAAGCAAAAGATAAAGTTCTTGTCAATAAAGTGTTTGTTATTGAAATGACAGAAACTACCTCAAAAAAAGTAGGTAAAAAGGAGAATGACGAGATCAGTTTTAAAAGCGAAAAACTGAATTCGAAATGGATGACTTCCAATAATCATTTTCCGGCTGCTCCTTATACCGTTGAAGTAGATTCTTCGTCCACGCCCTGGACAGTCACATTTACATCGGAAGGTAAAAATACAGACGGAGAAGATATTAAATGGGAAGGAACTGTTACTGGTGAAGAGATCGATGGAACAGCAACCCTCTCGAAAAAGGGAAAGACTAAAAAAGAATATGCTTATACCGGAACGCTGAAAGTAAAAGGAGCAAAGAAATAGGTCTCTTATTGGATAATTATTTTTCCTGAACAAAGGTCATTGCCCGAACGGCCTATTTTGAAGAAGTACATTCCAGCGGGAAGATGTCCCCTTTGAATCGTGCATTTTTCTGAATCGGGCACGGTTTCTTTTATGACAACCTTGCCAAACACATCAGTTATTCTCAGTTCCGCGTTTTTTATTCCCGACTCCGGGGCACTCATGACAAATTCAATGCTTTGATGGAATGGATTTGGATATGTTTGAATGAAAATTTCATTTTCATCGTTTAATATGCCGTTTGGTGATGAAAATTCATGCACACCTATGTCAACTCCCGCTCCTGAAATGCGGGGATTGCCGTAATAATCTGTTTGTGTAAGAATAATGGCATAATTAGGATCGCCCGAATCAATGCAGGGGTTATTTTGAAGTATGTGAAAATCGGGTGCCGAAACAGTTGAGTTAGTCAGACCAGGATCTGAATAAATTGAGTTAGCATCCATTCCTGTTTGTGTCTGATAAGTTGCGAATGAATTGTAAGTAGATGTGTTCCATGAAATAGTGATGCCGTTACTGTTGTTGTTTGGCGTGTACCAGCAATTATAATTGATGGAATTATTATTAGAAGGAGCAATATTATCTTTGTACATAAGGATGTTCTGTGCATTTGTATAGATAATGTTACTCTGAATTTTGCAGTTACTCATTTTTGTAATATAAATTTCGCCAAGACCACTGTTGGAATAGTCATTTTTAAGGAAAGTATTATTGAGAATGCTGGAATTCAACACCTGGCCAGTAGTCATATTTGTATATCCGCCAATGGAAAGGCCTGCTTCTCTGTTGTTGTAGATCACATTGTCGCGCACAATAATGTTTGATGTGCTTCCGTTCTCTTCACAGCCGATCTCGATTCCCCATCCGTTGCCGCAACAGGTGTTTTTTTCAATAAGGATGTCTCTTCCTCCATCCACATAAATACCACCACTTGCTGCGTAGGAGGAGATATTGTTGTAGCATATATTCTGAATACAATTCCCATTTCGGGCCTGGTCAACCAGCGGGTTGGAGCTGACCTTATAATTCCCAGCCATGTCAATGCCGATGTTTTTATTGTCGTGTACGCTGTTATTTGATACGGTAAAACCATCCACATTGCCGTCAAGAGCTATGGACTCGCTGAAGCCGGTGATGTTATTGTACACTTCGCAACTGTCGACAATAATATTTGTAATGGCGTTGGATTGATTTGTCCCTGAACCATATACAAGCAGAGGATTGGAATTATTATTAGAGGTAGGTACAGCGTTTGGAATCGTAGTCCAGTTAATGCCTGTGATTTTCAGATTCTTCAACGTAATGTTGGACACGGCAGAGTTTGCAGTGCAGGAAATAACAACTCCTGTTGCATAATTCACCACCCTGTTTTGAATAGTAATATTTTTAATGATCAGGTTGCTCTGATCTTCAATGTATAACATGTCCGTTTGCGATGTTCCGGTACCGTCAAGGAGTACAAGCTCTGTCTGATAATTTCTGAAAATTATGGGATTGCCAACCGTACCGCTCACATTGGCATATACATTTTCATAATACGTTCCTCCGCGGATGAACACCGTGCTTCCGGGAGTGGCATTGTCAAATGCGTGCTGAATCGTTTTCCATGCCAGCACCAGGGATGTGCCAGAGTTATTGTCATTGCCGTTGGTTCCGTCAACATAAAAACTTTGAGAAAATAAATTTATTCCCCAAAATAGAAAAAAAAGGATACAACATTTTTTCATAAAAAATCATTTCAGGCTTCCCGTCATTTCCTCCGGCTTCACCCATTGATCGAATTGTTCAGCGGTAAGTAATCCAAGCTCAACGGACGCCTGCTTCAGCGTTTTATTTTCTTTGTGAGCTTTCTTGGCAATTTTCGCTGCGTTTTCATAGCCGATATGTGTGTTCAGCGCAGTTACAAGCATAAGTGAATTATCTAAATGTTTTTTAATTATTTCTTTATTCGGTTCAATTCCAGCCGCACAATTTTTTTCAAATGAAACGCAAGCATCGCCAATCAATCTTGCCGATTGTAAAACATTGGCTGCTATCACTGGTTTGAAAACATTCAGTTCAAAATGTCCGTTCATTCCTCCAACGGAAACCGCCACATCGTTTCCAATCACCTGAGCGCAAACCATTGTGAGTGCTTCCGGCTGTGTGGGGTTTACTTTTCCGGGCATGATGGAAGAACCGGGCTCATTATCAGGAATAATTATTTCTCCTATGCCGCTTCTAGGTCCCGAGGAAAGCATTCGAATATCATTAGCAATTTTCATCAATGAAACTGCCGATCGTTTTAATGCGCCTGAAAGTTCTACCATGGCATCGTGGGCTGCAAGTGCTTCAAATTTATTAGGAGCAGTAATAAAAGGAAGTCCTGTGAGTTCAGCAATTTTTTTTGCTACGAGAACATCATATCCTTTTGGCGCATTCAATCCTGTTCCTACCGCTGTGCCGCCAAGTGCAAGTTCTTTGATCATCTCCAGCGCATTTTTTATTGCACGAATACTGTTCTCTATTTGCTGTGCGTATCCTGAAAATTCCTGCCCGAGTGTGAGCGGAGTTGCATCCATGAAATGCGTTCTTCCTGTTTTGACAATACTTTTGAACGCTTCCGATTTTTGCTTTAGCGTGTCAAGTAATTTTTGCATTCCCGGAACTGTAATATCCAGCACTTGTTTATAGGCAGCAATATGCATGGCGGTGGGAAAAGTATCGTTAGAGGATTGCGATTTGTTTACATCATCATTCGGATGCAACACTTTTTTATCGTCTGTAAGTTTTCCTCCTGATAACACATGCGCACGGTAAGCGATTACTTCATTGGCGTTCATGTTGCTTTGTGTTCCGCTGCCGGTTTGCCAGATTACCAGCGGAAACTGATCGTCTAACTTTCCTGCAAGTATTTCATCGCAGGCTTTCGAGATCAATTCACATTTCTCCGAACCCAATACTCCCAATTCCTTGTTGGCCTGTGCGGCAGCTTTTTTCAGATAGGCAAACGCATAAATGATCTCTTTCGGCATGCTTGCTTCGGGACCAATCTTGAAATTATTGCGTGAGCGCTCTGTTTGTGCACCCCAGTATTTATCGGCAGGTACTTTTACCTCGCCCATTGTGTCTTTTTCAATTCGGTAATCCATCATAAGAATATTGAGAGGTAAAATTAGGATTTTATTCCTTTCAAAGCTTTGTTTTACAGGCCGCTAACAATTTTTTCAATCTTTCGCAAATATTTTTCCCGTTTTGTAATCATAGTTGTAGTTCGTTCTTAAAGACAGTGTTGTCACCCCTGAGTTTGTCGAATGGTTCGTGAATTCTTCGACAAGTTCAGCATGACAATACCTTCGTCCGCGATGACGGTGTTATTTCTTGCCTCCATATGCCATCAAATACTTTTTAATGAATTCATCCAGATCCCCGTCCAAAATCCTCTGTGCATCCGATGTTTCAAAATTTGTGCGCAAGTCTTTGACCAGTTTATACGGATGCAGCACATAGTTCCGTATTTGGGATCCCCACTCAATTTTTTTCTTGCCTGCCTCAACAGCATCCGATTTTTCCTTGCGCTTGCGCATTTCAACTTCGTAGAGTTGTGATTTAAGCATGGTGAGCGCACGTGCGCGGTTGCCTATCTGTGTGCGTTCCACCTGGCAAACCACTACAATCCCGGATGGAATGTGTTTCATCTGAACTTTTGATTCCACTTTATTTACATTCTGCCCTCCTGCGCCTCCTGAGCGAGAGGTCTGTATTTCAAGATCGGAATCTTTTACCTCTATCTCTATCGTATCGTCTACCAAAGGATACACATACACCGAAGCGAACGAAGTATGTCTTCGCGCGTTAGAATCGAAGGGGGAAATTCTAACGAGGCGATGCACTCCGTTTTCCCCTTTCAGGTAACCATAAGCGAAGTCGCCCTCAAACTGCAGGGTAACGGATTTTATTCCCGCAGCATCACCCGCCTGTTTATCCTGTTCCGAAACGTTGTATCCGTTCTTTTCTCCCCACATGATGTACATGCGCATGAGCATTCCTGCCCAGTCGCAGCTTTCAGTACCCCCGGCACCGGAATTTATCTGCAGAACGGCCGGAAGCACGTCTTCTTTTTCTCCCAGCATATTTTTGAACTCCAGTTCCTCCACCGCTTTGGATGCTTTTGCAAATTGTTTGTCCACATCCTGCTCCGTGGCTTCGTTCTGCTTGTAGAAATCGAAAAGCACCTCCAGGTCATCAATATACTGACAGACTTTTGCAAAGGAAGATGTCCAGAATTTTATCTGCTTTACCTCTCGGAGAATTTTTTCGGCTTTTTGGGAATTGTTCCAGAAATCTGGCGCCTGTGTGCGCGTTTCAAGTTCTGCAATCTGGTTGGTTCGTTTCTCAACGTCAAAGATGCCTCCTTAACGCTTCTTTGCGTTCCTGGAGGCCGCGGAGCTGGTCTGTAGTAATCATAGTGACTTGTAAGATTGTAAGGGCAAATTTAATCATTATATGGCAGAATGTTTTTTTATGAGAACAACAAGGCTATTTCTCTTTTGAACGGGGTCGAATCCCGATTTGCCTGTTTAATTTCTTAGTCGTACCTTAGAGGATTATTCGCATTATGAGATACATTGTATTATTCTTTGCCGTTCTCTTTTCCCTTCGTTTCCTTTTCTCGCAGGACGCTGTTCTGTCGCAATACAATTCTTTTCCCCTGTATACCAATATGGCCATGGCAGGCAGCAAAGGGTGTTCCAGGGTGGTGATGGGTACCCGCCTGCAATGGCTGAATGTGGATGGAGGATACAAGACGTATTACTTTTCTTACGATCAGTATTCCATGCACCTTAACTCAGGTTTGGGATTTGAATATTACAGAAATGATGAAGCTGATCGGTTAATGATCAGTGATGTGTTACATTTGTCATTATCGCCTCACTTTCCTGTTGGCAGGAAAACGGACTCATTAGGGAAGCTGGTGATCAAACCCGCAATTAATTTCGGATACTTGCAGAATATAAGAGATACCAATGTGGTATATGGGGATGTTATTGATCCGGTATATGGATTTATTTTCAATACGCAGGATGTTGCGGGTATTTCAAAAATTCAGTCTACCGACTTTGGGGCTGGCGCTATGCTATATGGTCAGTCGTTCTATGCAGGAATTTATTTTCATCATCTTACAAGCGCATCAATAGGCCTGGGATATGATGTTCTCCCCATCTATACCCGAATGACAATTCAGAGCGGATATGTTCTGCGGGATTCAGCCATTATAGGAAAGTTTTCAATTATGCCCTCGTTTATTTACGAGAGGCAAGGAGGTTCGGATCGATTAGACCTTACACTATATGCCCGATACAGGAAATTCAGTTTAGGTACAAGTTTACGGCTTAACCGAACAATGGTGTTACTGATGGGTTTCAGCCATAAAATAATTAAACTGGGTTATTCCTATGAAGTAAACAGGTTAAGCACCCGGAAATTTTTCGGAACAACCCACGAGATCAACATGAGTGTAAATGTTGCGTATAGAAAAGAGCGAAAAAAGATAAGAACATTGGATTTTATTAATGAATAATTATTCAACGAAAAAGAATAAACTGGCCTTTAAAGGTGTGTTTATCGCCTCGTAATTTATCCCTGACCTCTATAAAAAAACAAAGGGTTTGTTCTGACAAAATTTTCCCATTCTTTCCTTGGCCGTAATACTTTGCTGGGGTGGCAGTTGAAAAAAGCAATTCTCCGCCTTTGTTGAATATATTGATCATATACTGCGATGAATCTAAAACATTGCTATTTGATTCCGGCTCCCAGTAATCATTGATGTTGTCTCCGTTTGGCGTAAAGCCGGTAGGAATATAGAACGTAAAGGAGGAGTCTGCAGCGTAGAACTTGTAAGCAATCTTTTTGATAATATCATCCGGATTTCTCTTTTCCTTATGGCATGCTGATAGAAAGAGAACTGCTGCGAATACTGGCAGAAAGTATTTCATAGGGACAAATGTAGGAAATTTATAGGAGAAAACAAAATATTGAGTTTCGTGTGAAATCCCCCGTCCTGACACTCGCTGACTCGGTCAGGACACCCCCTTTACAAGGGGGAATTAGCAGCCAACAGCCTCTAAGCGAAAAACGCCTTCCCCTTTAGGGGGCCTGATATATTTACTTTACATACTTCCTTGAAACTTCTTTGGCTACGGTATCAAGCGTATTGGTAATATCATCCGTAAGTTTTCCAGAACGAAGATCGGCAAGCACGTTCTTGTACTTGGCTTCCATTACGGTGAGGAAATCCACCTCAAATTCTTTCACTTTATTCATAGGCACATCGCGCAAAAGGCCTTTGGTACCACAGTAAATGATGGCAATTTGTTTTTCTACGGGCGTAGGAGAGAACTGCGCCTGTTTCAGTATTTCCACGTTGCGCGCTCCTTTTTCGAGAATGGATTTTGTAGAAGCGTCAAGATCCGAACCGAATTTGGAGAATGCTTCCAGCTCGCGGTACTGTGCCTGATCAAGTTTCAGAGTTCCTGCAACTTTCTTCATGGATTTGATCTGTGCATTACCTCCCACACGTGATACGGAGATACCTACGTTGATGGCCGGGCGTATACCCGCATTAAAAAGATTTGCTTCCAGAAATATCTGTCCATCTGTAATTGAAATTACATTGGTAGGAATATAGGCCGATACATCACCCGCTTGGGTTTCAATGATGGGCAGGGCAGTTAAAGAACCACCGCCTTTTACCACGCTTTTCAGCGAAGGAGGAAGGTCATTCATGTTTTTTGCAATCTCATCGGAGTTAATCACTTTTGCAGCGCGCTCCAACAAGCGGGAGTGCAGATAAAATACGTCACCGGGATATGCTTCACGTCCGGGAGGTCTTCTTAAAAGAAGAGAAACTTCGCGGTAGGCAACTGCCTGTTTTGAAAGGTCATCGTAAATGATAAGTGCCGGACGACCGGTATCGCGGAAATACTCTCCGATGGCAGCGCCTGCCATGGGCGCAAAGAACTGCATCGGAGCAGGATCAGAAGCAGTGGCAGCAACAATAACAGTATATGCCATTGCTCCGTTCTCTTCCAGTACGCGCTGAATGTTTGCAACCGTAGAGCCTTTCTGACTGATTGCTACGTAAATACAAAATACAGGCTTTCCCTGATCGTAAAATTCTTTTTGGTTGATGATGGTATCGATGGCAACGGCTGTTTTTCCAGTCTGTCTGTCGCCAATAATAAGTTCGCGCTGCCCGCGTCCAATCGGGATCATTGCATCTATAGATTTGATGCCGGTTTGAAGAGGCTCGTTCACGGGCTGACGGAAGATTACGCCCGGAGCTTTGCGTTCGATCGGCATTTCAAAGAAAGGACCTTGAAGCGGACCTTTGCCGTCAATAGGATTTCCGAGGGTATCCACCACGCGGCCGAGCATTTTCTCGGTTACATTGATACTCGCGATCTTGCGCGTGCGTTTTACAATATCACCTTCCTTGATCTCTCCGGAAGATCCAAGCAACACAGCTCCCACGTTGTCTTCTTCGAGGTTAAGTACAACGGCTTTAAGTCCGTTCTCAAATTCAACCAGCTCGCCAGATTGAACTTTGGTAAGTCCGTAAATACGTGCGATACCGTCACCCACCTGGAGTATGGTTCCTACTTCTTCTAATTCATTTTCGGATTTAAATCCTGCTAATTGCTGACGCAGAATGTTTGATACTTCTGCTGGTTTTACTTCTGCCATAGTTATTCACCCCTCTCCATCTCTCCCCCAAGGGGAGAGGGGATTTGATTTGTTACTTATTAATATTACAACACGTACTGCACTCCTCCCCTTTGGGGAGGCCGGGAGGGGTGCTAGTATTCTTTTATATACGGGTTCTCACTGAAGCTCTGGGATAATTTCCGGATCTGCTTAGCTAAACTTGCATCTACACGCTTGTCGCCAACCTGCAATGTAAATCCTCCTATGAGTTTATCATTTATTTTTTCGATCAATTCGATCTCCGAATGTCCGCTTCCCTGTACCACCCGCAATACCTTTTTCCTTAATTCTTCATCTAAACCGGATGCGGTGGTAACGATAGCAGTAAGTATCTTTTTGTGTTCTTTGAATTGTTTGCCAAACTCTACAGCGATTGCTTCAATGTAAGATTCTCTTCTTTTTGTTGCGAGTATTTGGATGAACAGTTCTGTGAGTTTGGAAATTTTCCCTTTGAACACTTCAGCCAAAATAGATTGCTTTTTGTCGGTTTTGATGATCGGACTGTCCAGCATTACCGCAAAGTCACGGTTGCTTTCACAAACCGAACCAATGAGTCTCATGTCGTCACGCACTCTTTCCAGCACACCCTGTTCGAGTGCCAGTTCTTTTAATGCTTTTGCGTAACGGACTGCGGCTCTTGTTCCTTTCATAATTATATCACCCCTCTCTGTCTCTCCCCAAAGGGGAGAGGAATTATACTACATGTTTTTCTTGTCGCCCAACCTCCCTCCCTAAAGGGGAGGGACGGGGTGGGGTGTTTAATTCATCTTAACATCTTCCAGCAGATTTTTTATAATTGACTTCTGCTTATCCTTTTCCGACAGTTCCTGCTTGAGGATCTTCTCAGCGATTTCAATAGAAAGATGTGCTACCTGGTTTTTTAATTCGGTGATGGCAGCCATTTTTTCGTTCTGGATATTTTCGCGGGCAGAAGTGGTGATTCTGTCGGCCTCGGTTGAGGCACGGCTCTTCGCATCCGCAATCATCTTATCTTTTATTTCGCGGGCTTCCTTGAGGATGATATCGCGCTGAGTTTTTGCTTCAGCAATGATCTTTTCATTGTCCGATTTCAGGGTAGCCATTTCTTGGCGGGCTTTTTTGGATTCGTCCAGCGCAGTCTGAATAGAATGCTCTCTTTCTTCCAGCGATTTAAGGATGGGGCCCCAGGCAAACTTTTTCAAAAGAAAAAGTACTGTAAGGAAGGCCACAAGTGTCCACACGATCAGTCCGTATGAGGGGCTGAGCAGAGGATGGAGAAGTAATATTCCTATTGTCATAGTTAAAATTATTGGCTCTTTCCGGCCGCCATGGATGGGAAGAGCATATAGTATTTCGTTTTACCGGATCTTCTTTCGAATGAGAAGAAGGTCCGGTAAGTTTTTTAACCGTTACCGATCATAAATCCTATGATGATCGCGAAAAGGGCTGGTCCCTCGATGAACGCGATAGAAAGGATCATGTTCGCGCGGATATCTCCGATCGCTTCCGGCTGGCGGGCGATGGATTGAAGAGCGCTTCCTCCGATAGTTCCGATACCGATCGCTGCTCCGGCTGCTGCTGCTCCTGCGCCAATGGCTGCCAATCCTTGTCCTACTGATGCTTCTAATAAAATTGAACTTAACATAGATTATTGATTTTAGGTTTATTGTTTAGGTTTATGATTGTTATTTTAATGATGTTCTGCATGATGAGGTTCTTCAACACAAGAGCCAATATACATAGCAGTAAGCAGGGTAAATACGTATGCTTGCAGGAAGGCTACCAAAAGCTCCA
The DNA here is from genome assembly GCA_004297845.1 of Bacteroidota bacterium. Classification (GTDB taxonomy): domain Bacteria; phylum Bacteroidota; class Bacteroidia; order Palsa-948; family Palsa-948; genus Palsa-948. Next base: position 17,166 of record SCSP01000224.1, read on the forward strand.
TGCAATTCATGAATATGGCAAATGCCATTGATACCGGGGAAAACCCCCATCCTCCAGCATCGCTCCCTGCACCGAAAACGAAGATGAGGCAAACGAAAGAGAGAATTACAATGTGACCCGCCACGATATTTGCAAAAAGCCGGATCATTAATATGGCGGGGCGTTGTACTACTCCCAGTATTTCAATGGGTGTGAGTAGAAATATTTTTACCCACGCAGGTACGCCAGGCATCCAGACAATATGTTCCCAATAATGTTTGTTGCCTATGAAAAGAGTAAGCACCAGAACGATAAGTGCAAGTGCAAGGGATACAGAAATGTTACCGGTAATGTTTGCTCCAAATGGAAAAACAGGAATCAAGCCTAAAAAATTACTGATGAAAATGAAAAAGAAAACAGTGAGGAGGAAAGGGGTAAATCGCTTGTAGTGTTTTCCTCCAATAGCAGTTTTTCCAAGGTCGTCTCGTACGAAAAGAATTAGGATCTCCATAGCATTTTGAAATCCTTTGGGTGCCAGTCCCTTTCTGCGTGTATATGCTCTTGCAGCAGAAATGCCCATCCACAGCATCAGCAGAGCAGCAATCAGAATTTCGGCAACAGTTTTAGTGATTGAAAAATCGTAGAAAGAGGCTTTGTCTGCTCTTTCGATATGGCCTTCATGGTTCAAAGTATAACCTTTGTAGGATTCGCCATTTTCGAATTTGCTGGAAAGAAAAACATTAAGGCTGTTTTCCTTAGTATAAAGAATCACCGGAAGCGGAACAGAAAACCCGCCTTCGTGTGGACCCCAAACATGCCATTCATATTTATCGGTAACGTGATCCATGATAAATGCAGCAAGATTAAATCCTTCATCTTCATGTGCTGATATTTTTTCGGAGGAAACCTGAGCTATGGCAGTCGTGTCAGATGCAAAGGAAAAGGCAGGCAAAAGCAAGTATCCGGTGAGAAAAAAAATAAGGGTGAAAACTCGGATTCTCGTATGCATAAAAAGATTAAAATTTCTTTAAAAGTGACACCTGCCCAACAGGAACCCTGTCGTTCATTCGGGCGAAACTATACATTTCAAACAACTGACAAAATGATTTTTATCAGACAATTAGTAACAGAAAATACACGGGAAG
>SCSP01000225.1 GCA_004297845.1 Bacteroidota bacterium
GCCTTTTTAAAAATATATTCGCTGTTCAGTAAATAGGCTCCGGAAACATAACCATATCTCCTTTATTCAGACCGTGTAAAATTTCTGCATAATCATTGAGATTGGCGGATGAAAGACCCCACTATGAAATTGCGCACGATGCGGATATTGTGGCAAGTGCGGTGAAAGGAATCGCAAAAACAAGTAAAAATGGGTTCTTTAAAAGTGAAACGGAATATCATATTTCCCCGAAGAAAGAAAAATTAAAAAACCGGAGAAGCAGGAAATGGAAATGCTGAGAAATGTGGTATAAAATTATAAAGGATTTGTTGGAAGAGTTGTATCCCGTTCATAAATATCTTTCCTGAATTGAACTTTCCCGCAAGCATCCACCCATGCAGTAAAATATACAATATAAACATTAACCGGTTGAGGAAGATTGACCATTACCGTTTCTCCACTTTGAATTATTTGCATGATTTTCTTTCTCCTCCATTTTCCTTTCAAAAGCTGCTCCGCAAGATCAATTGCATTAGATATACGAATACAGCCTGAACTGAACGTGCGTTCTGTTTCATTAAATAAATCTTTAACAGGAGTGTCGTGCATATAAACATTATACTGATTTGGAAACATAAATTTTACAACTCCCAGCGCATTGTCTTTACCCGGGTTCTGGATTAGTTCATATGGAAAATATTTTTCGGAAACAGTTTTCCAGTCTACCTCATCAGTAGGTACTTCCTTCCTCGTCTCACCTCTCTTTGTTTGATAAATACGTATGTGCCTTTTCCGGAGATAGGAAGTATCTTTCAATACAAGTGGAAGAATGTCTTCTGTAAGGATCGTGGAAGGAATATTCCATGCAGGATTAAAAATAATATGCGTCAACCTTGCATTGAACACGGGAGTTTTGCGATACGTCCTTCCTACTATTGCTTTCATTTTTAACACAGTAGAATCATTCTCTATCAAAGCCAAATTGAAATCGGGAATATTGACTAACAGATAGCGCCTGCCTGTATCTATAGGAAATGTTTTCCATTGTTCCATATTGATTCTGATCTGCTCTGTTTTCTTCTCAGCAGGAATATTCAAAGCGGCTATTGTGGCCGGATCCGGAATGCCGGTTGCAATAAGTCCGTTATTTTGCTGAAATGTTTTCAATGCAGCGGTCATTTGCCCGGTAAATGAATCAGGTGCAGTAATTAATTCCTTTTCCAGGTAGTTTTCATTTTCCAACCTTCTCCTAAGTAATAGTACAACTGAATCCTTTACCCCTATTGAAAGTATATTTTTTACCTCAGGAATATTGCTCCATCCTCCATGAACTGAAATGGAATCATAATAAGAAAGAAATTTTTCTAATTGATAATATTGGGCATGATAAACACTGGAGTCTTGCCCGGACACTTGGATGGAATTTCTCTCGATAAAACTATTAATTGTCAAGCCCGCTATAGCTAATAGAAGAGCAACGACTATATGCCAATATTTTGCCATATAATCAGGCGGCCATAACAGAAACGCCTGAATTTTCCATCATCTTATTCATCGGAAGAAAAATGGTTCTTTCCTGCCTGTTGTTTTTAAGACAATTTGAAAGTCCTATAGCAGCTTCTTCATTCCCTAATTCGAAAGCGCAATCTATAGCTACTTGGTATGCATTGGTATAATATAAGGAGAGTGCCCTGCTAAAAATAAATTTGATGGCTTTAGCCGTATTATATTCCTCATACTCGGAATTTGCGTTCAGTAAAGGGCGAATAATATCATCCGTATCTCCTTCGTCAGGCAGATTCATCTGAAAAAATAATTCCTCCAACTGATATATATTTTCCCTTTTCTTTTCCATCTTTAATGCAAATACCTCTTTTGCATTTTCAGAAGAAGTTTCTGTCATTATTTTATTTAATGTATCAATGATAACGGTTTCGCCATCATAAATAACATGAAAGTGTTGTATAAACAGTTTTTGTAGTTTTTCTCTGTAGCTCATGTTTTGTTTTATTTATTACATCAAAAGTAAGTTGCTGTATATGGCAGGAAATGAGCATTATCATATAAGGTGTTGATATTGGTCATTATTCAGGCAAGAACATAAAATCATTTTTGTTCAGTTATGGTTAATGAGAAATTTAGCTATAAGGTAATAAACGGAATAACAGCTTACAGGATCGTTGCCGCCCCTGTTATGCTGCTATTGATCTTTACCGGGGAACAGGATATTTTCAAATGGCTTCTGCCGGTGAGCTTCTTCACAGATGCTATTGACGGATTTCTTGCCAGGAAATATAAGGTAGCCAGCATATTCGGGGCAAAGCTGGATTCCATCGGTGATGACCTTACTGTTCTTGCCGGAATCGTAGGATTGTTTGTCTTCAAATTTGAATTTATAAAAAGTGAAATTTTAGTTATTGGCGTCCTGCTTGCGCTATTAGCTGTCCAAAATGTTCTTGCCCTAATCCGCTACGGAAAAATATCCAGCTATCATACGTATCTGGCAAAAATTGCTGCTTTGCTTCAAGGTATATTTCTCATACTTTCTTTCCATTTCCCTGAACCGGTTTATGCATTATTTTATATAGCATCGGTCATTACCATAATGGATTTGGCAGAAGAAATAATACTCGTATTTCTTTTGCCCCAATGGAAAATGAATGTAAAAGGACTTTATTGGGTATTAAAAACGAAGTCGAAAAATATAACATCCATATTCTTTTGAAAATCTCAGAAAAAATGCCACAATCATTTGCTTTAATTATAGGTGCAATGGGAGGTATGGGCAAATCATTTGCTCAGCATCTTGCTGCAAGAAAATACAACCTGTTTATTACAGATATCAACATAAAGGGGTTGCAGGAAATGGCTGAAGGGTTAAAAAAACAATATGCAGTGGAAATAAAAACAGAAGCCGTTGACCTGACCGATGATCAAGAATTATGCATGTTCGCAAAAAGATTAATGAGTTCGGACAATATCGGGATGTTCGTGAATTGTGCCGGATTCGGTGAAGGTGAAACGTTTTGTGAGGAAAAGATTGAACGCCAGTTAAAAATGATCCAGGTACATATTTCGGCAACTGTTCAGCTTACCCATGCTGTATTGCCCGGCATGATAAAACGGAAGCGAGGAAAGATCATTATTATTTCCTCTATGTCGGCATTTATCCCTGCGCCAGGCAATAGTATTTACGCAGGCACCAAAGCATTCCTTAACACCTTTATGGAATCAATTCACATGGAGGTGCATAAGCATGGCGTACGGGTTCAAAGCTTATGCCCAGGATTAACGCGCACCGGGTTTCATGAGAGATTGAAAAAAGAAGGGAAACGCAGCCAATTGAGCAAAGTCGTACCCTGGATGGATGCAGATAAAGTAGTTGATTATTCATTAAAATGCCTTGATAAAGGAAAGGTTGTTTGTATTCCCGGTTGTTTCAATAAAATTATTAAAAAAGGAATACCGATTCTGCCACGTAAATCATTTTATTCTCTTTCAAAAAAAATAGCAGAACAAAATTTGAGACAGTAAAATATTCACAATTTTTTTATAAAAAGAGAAAGCGGGAATTACCCCGCCTTCAATTCGTCCGGATAGTTTAGCGCTTTTTAGGGCGGTTATTCTATCTTTTTCTTTCCATCTTGATCGGTACTTTGGTTAAAGGTCACAGTTTTTATTCTGCTTTTTCGGACTGACAGTTTTAGAACCTTTTAAAGTTTTATCCTCTGCCAACCTGCTTAACCGGACACACAATCAATTAAGACAATACAAATGTACAATAGCTGCGATGTGAAATCCATGAGCATGGTCAGTTTTAGTCGTGATTTTTGTCACAGGAATTTTACTTATTTTTGAGGCTTCATGCAAATGGCTCGAACTAAGATAAATGAGAAATGGGTGGATAAAAATAATATTCTTTGGATTAAAGTGATTGAGGGTGTGCATATTGACTTGCCATCTCTTATAGAAGATGCTTCTGTTAATCTACAATTGACTAAAGGGAAAAAGGTTTTGGCTCTTTATGATGCTAGGGCATTTTTCACTATTACGGAAGAAGCGAGAGATTATGTAAGAAGCGGCATCCTGAACAAAACAAGAATTGCTACTGCTGTGGTAACCAACAAACTCGGCATTCGCATCATTGTTAATTTTATGAACAGATTCAAAAAGCCGAAAACTCCTCTCAAGATGTTTGGCAATGAAAAGGAAGCGCTGTATTGGCTTAAGAATCAGTAAAAATTCATACTACAAATTAGAAGGGCTACAAGTATGGAAATTTTTCCGCGCGTCAAGCCTCTCTTTAAAATCACACTTTGTCTCAGGTATTCTTCCGTTTGAAGAATTGAATTTGCCATTCTCGTTTTTTGAGATATTCAATGCCCCCATACCCGAGAATTCTCCGCGGGTGGTTTTAGAAACCAACTTATAGTTTTTCCCTTTAGTGGCTTCAGGATTTCCATTCCGGTCTGACTCTGTAATTTTCTTGATCATTTTAATTTGAATAAAGACGTATCGGATTGCATTTTTCCTAAACTGTCTTTTATCTCCGGGTATTTTACTTCTTTAATGATAGGTACGCAGTAACGTCCATAACTCTGTAGGTATAACATCCATAAAAGAAACGCGATTACAACAAAAAGGAACGCAATAAGAATGTTTTTTGCTTTATGGCTCATCTTTGTTGAAATAAAGAGAAAGAGGGGAAGAATCCGGTAGGAATATTTGATCCTGAAGCCCTCTTTCCCGGATAGTTATTTTATTTTTTTACTCTTCCGTTTGAATAACGGTTCGTGATCGCTTGAATGGTTCTCACAAGATTTTCTCCGGTAGAAGAAAGCCTGCCAAGTTCCAATTTACCATTGCCTGTTGCCTGATTGATCAGGTTGTGCATGGAAACAATACCTTTCAGTTTTCTTTCGTCATCCACTACCGGCAAACGGCCTATTTGGTTTGTCCTCATTTGCGCAAGCGCGTCAGAGAGATTATCATTTTGATTAACGGTGTAAACTCTTTTTGAAATAATATCACCGACATTGGCTCTTGAAGGATTGGCCTGCTTCTTGGAGAGAGAGAGAGCAATATCCCTGTCCGTTACCAGGCCAATAACTTTTTTCTGTTTGTCAATGACAGGAAGAGCGCCACAGTTTCCTGCTTTCATTGTTTTTGCTGCATTGTGCAGTTTTGTTTCGGGGCTGCAATACTTCAGAGAGCGTGCAGACATAACTTCTTTTACTTTCATTGTGTTTTTTTGTTTAAACGGTTAATATTTTGATAACAAATTCACGTCAAAGAAACAACATGTTACATGAGTATAAAATGAAAACAATCAGTTTGCTGTGTGATTTTTGTCACCATAAATGATAATCACTCTTTTATAAATTTATTTCTCATGATTCCTTCGTTTGTTCTGATTTCATAGTAATAAACTCCCTGTGCAAGATTTGAAACATCTATCCTCATCGAGTTTGTATTTCTGTTAATTCCATTCACCTCTGTCTTTCTTCCGGTTGCGTCATAGATGAATAAATTCATAATGCCAGACAGGTTCTTCTCAAACTGAATAGATAAAACATCGCTTACAGGATTTGGATAGGAACTACCCTTCAAATCTTCATATTCAAAAATTCCGAGCGGTGAAGATTTTAGATAAAGATTGTCAAGGTATAACACGCTTCCTACATTTACTATTGTTATGGGCCACTCTGATGACTGCGCGTCAATACGTATGGTATCCGGAGTAATTCCTGCCTGAAATGGCATTTCAAAATATGTGTAGTTAGCGGTAGCTGTCAGCCATTTATTATTTCCTCCTACAGGAGTACCGTTCTTATAAAGCCCTACATAGATGCCTGCAGTGTCATTCCCCGCAGCTGAATATTTATAATATCCGCAAAGCGTGTCATTGGTAAGGGTATAAGGAATTCCACCTGCGGGTCCATTATTATTTGTCATATGACCTGTGGTAATGCCTGAAGAGTTTTGACCTCCACATATACTACCGATGGTCTCAAGGCGAACAGCATAAGTTCCGGCATAGCTACTTGTCGTTTTACTTGCTCCGTCTCCCCATGTTTTCCATCCTCCTGGAACATCGTAGCTTTTCGCAGTCCAGTTTTCAAAAGTTCCGTCCGG
>SCSP01000226.1 GCA_004297845.1 Bacteroidota bacterium
AAAATGACTGAGTAATTGCATAGCGTTTCTTTTCTTGCAAAGTTCAGTCATCTGAAAGCTCAGATGTCTTGATTTTTAAGGGCTTTTAAACACCCTGTTGTTAGAATTCAACAACCCTGTTCGTCTTATGCCCATTACAGATGATTTTTCTACATTAGCGTAAATAATTGCTTCCCCCATGGCAAGAGTGTTTGGTTGGGTATTATTGTTTTTTATTCTATCCAGTTCCTGCAAAAAGGACAAGGAAGTCATCATTGAGAACAACACTCATCCGCCCGATGGCACCATCTCCAATGTTGTTAAAGAAAATTACGTTAACAAATCCTATATCAGTGTTCTGGGTCGCAAGCCATCCGCTTCCGAACTTTCGGCAGGAATAGCCGTTCTTAACCAACACAATCTTTCCGTAGCGGATCGCAACCAGCTGCTGAGCGATATTTTTGCCCAGCCGGGGTATAATCAGCGTTTATATGATATGTCTGTTTCTACCTTACTCGACAATCTTGATACCGCGCAGATCACTACGTTTATTTATGTGTTCCAGCAATTGCTTACGGACCCTCAATATCAATCCCAGTGGCCTTTGATTTTGGCCGAAAAAATAAAACTGGAATTGCTGAAAACATCCGTAACTGATTTGAACAACGGAACTATTTCCATCATCGGACTGCATAAAAGGTGCATCAACAATTATATGTATGACCAGGTGAATATGGGAACTGAAAATTTTGTGGTATCCGTGTTTCAGCATTTTTTATACCGCTTTCCCACGGATGAAGAACTGTTGCAGAGCAAGCAAATAGTGGATGGCTTTGAAGGCATTATCTTTCTGCAAACAGGGATCGTTAAAAACGATTTCATTACTATTTTCTTCGGATGTAATAATTATTTTGAAGGGCAGGTGCGGGATCTTTATTTGAAATATCTTTTTAGGGAGCCTACCTCCGTGGAGATGTCGGACCAAGCGGCTGTTTATAAAAGTTCATTAGATTACAAAGCGCTGCAAAAGGTGATTTTGTCAACAGACGAGTATGCAGGAATATAAAGGCCCCACCCGCTGACCTTCGGTCGCAACCTACGATTGTCCGAAGGGGAGGAGGAAGGGCGTAAATGAAAAAATCAAAAATGAACATATTACGAAAACTGAAAATACTGCTTCTTGCGCTCTGCTGCATTGGACTCAATTCCTGCAAAAAAGATGTGAGCTACATCTACGATGTAAATGACACAACCGTTAGTCAGACCGGTATCAGCAAACCCAATGTTAAAAGCACACTGGAATTTATTTCTATCGCTTATTCGGATTTGTTTGGCACTGCTATCGGGGCAGGAGAGCTTACCGATCTTTCCCTGTGCTACCTCGCTTTTGGAGACAAAAAATTTATTGAAGACCTCATTATTCGCAATTTTTTGAATAAAACAGGGGTAATAATCCCCGCACAGGTAACGATGACTGCCGATGTTTCGTCCTTTGTTCAGGCAACCTACCGTAAATTTTATAACCGGGATCCCAATGAATTTGAAAAATGGCAGATAATGAATAAGATCAATGGCGATTCATCTATAACACCTGAATTGGTATACTATTCTTTTATGACCTCAGATGAATACCGTTATTATTAGGAACAAAAAAAAATTAATCAGATGTGCAATAAACATAAAAACAGCAGACGCGAATTTTTAAAAAAAGTTTCTTTGGCTGCGGCAGGCACTTTCCTCGCTCCAACTATTTTGCCTTCCGGCAGATTATTTGCCGCAACAGGTGCGCGCAAAGCAAACCACGTTGTGTTTTGTCTTTTTGCAGGAGGTGTTCGTCAGATGGAATCCATTCAGCAGGCAGACGGGAACCTGATGCGTTATACGCTCAGCGGTACGCAGGCAATATCACCTGATATCATCGGAGGAATGTCCCTGCTTCCTTCTCCAACAGGACTTCCGCTCCAGAATTATGGAACGCTTTTTAAGCAGTTCCGCTATAATAACGGACCTACAGGACACGTTAGCGGACATCATACCGCAATGACAGGCGTTTATAATGCCAATGATTTGAATATCAATATGCCTCCAACTTCTCCTACGGTTTTTGAGTATTACAGGAAGCATACCACACCGTCCATGTCTGCGCTCAACGCATGGTGGATATCCGATTCCCTGGGGCCTTATCCCGCCCTTAACTTCAGTTCGGACAGCAATTATGGGGCACTGTACGGAGCAAATTATATTCAGCCTGCTGCTTTGATCAGCCAGTCTGGATTTGATGCATTAGGGAATCCCAAACTATTTTCTCCTCCACAGAAAACAGCTGTTACAGCTATCCGAAGCATTCTCGATAAAAATTTCGGAAACTCTTACAGCGGTGGTGATGCGGGAGTTGTAAATACAGCTGAAACGGACCTCGCACAGCTTGAAATGTACATCAAAAGTTCATTCAGCGAGGCGATTACCGGGCAATACAACGATCCATGGTTAGTTGGTGCATCTGTGATGAACAATGACATGTTTAATATTTTCATAGCGGAAAATATCCTAAAAGAGTTCAAGCCGGAATTACTGGCAGTGAATATGCAGGGCGTTGATGTCTGTCATACCAACTTCACACAGTATTGCAACAACATCCGCAAGGCGGACTTCGCGCTGGCACATTTATGGAACACAATACAAAGCACTCCCGGATTAATGAACGATACGATACTTATTGCTGTGCCCGAGCATGGAAGAAATTCAACACCTAATACAGTGATGGATGCTTATGGCAGGTATGCCATTGATCATACGAATGATCCAATGTCGAGAGAAATATTTTGTTTGGTGCTGGGACCCGCAGGCGTGGTGAAGCAAAACCAGGTGATCAACACACTGGACGGAGAAAGCATTGATGTGGTGCCAACGATCGCTGACATACTTGGGTTTTATTCTGACATCCCGGCAAACTATAAAGGAAATATGGGAGCGCCATTGGCGCAGGCATTTGTTTAATGATTGTACGAATGAAAATGAGTAAAAAATATATTCTTCTTCTCTCAACGCTGGTTGTAATGGCACTTGCGGTCATTCACAGTTGCAAAAAAGAGCCGGTGCCTCATAATCCCTATGACGATATTAATTACGGCACCACTACACCTCCCACACCTCCTGATCCGAATTCAATAGTGGGCATTCAGACCAATATCCTTAAAACCCGATGTGCAAAATCAGGATGCCACGATGGAAATTTTGAACCGGATTTCAGAACGGTGGAATCATCGTACGCTACGTTGGTATATCATCGCATTAAAAAGAACAGTATAGACAGCACATATACATTCCGTGTCGTTCCTTATGATACAGCCAAATCTAATCTGATAGCTCGCCTTACCCGATGCAACTATGCGAGCACCAGCGGATGTGACCGCATGCCCCAGGACATCATCGGAGTCCCTTTGGAACAAAATCTGATTAACAATATTGTAAATTGGATCAAGGCTGGCACAAAGGATATGTTCGGCACAGTGCCTTCTTATCCGAATACAGCTCCGAAAATTCTTTATTATTATGCCACCGACCCTACCTACAGCCTTAATTACGGTGCAGATACCAACCGAATGGACAGTCTTTTTTACAACCCGTTCTATGTGCCGAATAATAAAACGCTGGTACTTGCTTTTCTAGTAGATGATGACAGCACAAGTGTTGCCAATATGCAGGTGAACCAGCTGAAGATCTCCACCAAGATGGATGATTTTTCTTCGGCCCTGAGCTATACGGCAACATATCTTTATGTTAACCCAACCACGGAGTTCCATTTAGTCAATATAAATACGGCTACGCTCCCTAATTCCGACACGCTCTTCATGCGCTACTTTGTAAATGACGGAGACCACCCGACAGATACCCAGTTCCCAACAGATAATCTGGTATTCCAGTATAAAACATTTTATTCATTTTTTGTAAAACCGTAACGATTTATATTTTTGATGAAAAAATTTCAAATAAATACAAAACATTGCCTGCTGCCTGCTGCCTGCTGCCTGTTTGTATTCTTATTTTTCTCCTGCAAAAAAGATAAAGCGGAATCCACCGCCACTCCCCGGATAGAATTTGTAAGCATCTCTCCCTCTTCCGCAGTGGAATATGTAACCCCGATTACTATTTCATTTTCATACGATGATCTGGACGGGGATTTGGGGCAGAACGATCCGAACATTACCAATCTATACATTACCGATTCCCGCAACAACGTAACCTACAACTACCGCATTTCTCAGCTTTCCCCCGATGGATCCAATATTCATATTAAAGGAAATCTGAATGCAGTAATCAAGAATACTGCTATTACTGACAATTCTTCCTCTCAGCCTGTTGCGTATTCCCTTTACATAAAAGACAGAGCCGGCAACACGAGCAACACCATCACTACCTCCGCGATTACGATCACGAAATAATCTTTCTGCATCTTCGTTTTTATTTTACCTACTTTTGAACATTAACCAATTCCTATGAAAAAGTGCTTATTGCCTGCTGCCTTCCCGATAGCTATCGGGAGCCTGTTGCCTGCTGTATTTATTTCCTGTGCAGAAATAAAACCTGCGACTATCGGTGGCATTGAGAATCCAAAAGTGAACCACCTTTCTACTGCGGGCGCGGATTTTACTTTTGATATGAGAATCAAAAATCCAAACAGTATGGGAATAACGGTTTTTCCATCGTCTTTTGACGCAACGGTGAATGGAATAGACATCGGGAAAGTGAAACTCGATAAAAGGGTAAGGATTAAAGCAAATTCTGATACTACTTCCGAGTTTCATATCAAGTCGGATTTCACAAAAGTTTCATTAGCGGATATTTCTAAGATTGTTTCAATGGTTTCGTCAAAAAGCGCTGCCGTTTCTTTAAAGGGCGATGTGAAAGCAGGGAAGTGGTATTACAAAAAGAGATTCCCTTTTGAGTATAAAAAATCAATCAGCCTTTCCAAATAAGGCGCCCTCGTCAACAAGAGACGAGGAGCTATTTTCTAATTATCCTCCACTGGGAAAAAATACGTATTATAGTTTATAATTTTTTTCTCTATGCCCAATCACCTCCTCCACGAATGCAGCCCCTATCTTCTTCAGCATGCACATAATCCTGTGGAATGGCGTCCTTGGACAGACGAAGTTTGGGCAAAAGCAAAACAGAAAAATAAGCTGGTGTTGGTGAGTATTGGATATTCGGCTTGCCACTGGTGTCATGTGATGGAACGTGAATCATTTGAAGATGAAGCGATAGCGAAAGTGATGAACGAGCATTTTATCTGTATCAAAGTAGATCGTGAACAGAGACCGGATGTGGACCATATATACATGACAGCAGTGCAGCTGATGACCGGAAGCGGGGGATGGCCGCTAAACTGTTTCACATTGCCCGATGGAAGGCCGATATACGGAGGCACTTATTTTCCGAAAGAGAACTGGATAAAGATCCTTCATACACTTGCCGGTTTTTATAAGAGTGATCCTGAAAAAGTTTTTCAGTATGCCGCAGAACTTACCAGCGCAGTAAAGAACCATGAATTGGTTCCTGCTTTTGTTGAGAAACCAAATTTTACGGCTGATATTCTAAAAGAATGTACCGAAAACTGGAAAAAACGTTTTGACAATACCGAAGGAGGACCGATGAAAGCGCCTAAATTCCCGCTGCCGAACAATTATCAGTTTTTGCTCCGGCAATATTATTTTTCTTCTTCCCCTCTCCTTCGGGAGAGGGTACCGGGCGGGGAGACGGGGCTGCTCAAACACATCGAACTCACTCTTGAAAAAATTGCATACGGAGGCATTTATGATCAGATAGGAGGTGGGTTTGCGCGTTATTCAACGGACAGCAGCTGGAAGGTGCCGCATTTTGAAAAGATGTTATACGACAACGCACAATTGGTCTCACTTTATTCCGAAGCATATCAGTTTAACAAAAATCCGCTTTATAAAAACATTGTAAATGAAACACTGGAATTCATCCAGCGTGAAATGACCTCACCCGAGGGTGCATTTTACTCTGCGCTGGATGCAGACTCAGAAGGGGAGGAAGGGAAATATTATGTCTGGACGATGGAAGAACTGAAATCCGTTCTTGGAGAAGATATGAAACTGTTTGCGGATTATTATAATGTGAATGAGATAGGTTTTTGGGAGGAGGAGGATTATATCCTCCTGAGAAAACAATCGGATGAGAAAATCGCCAGACGTTATGGCTTGCCTGTTGAGGAATTACAGGAAAAAATTACAGGATTTAAAAAAAAACTGCTTACGATCCGTGAAAAAAGAATCAAACCCGGCCTTGACACTAAAATTCTGACTTCCTGGAATGCCTTGATGGTAAAAGGATATGCAGATGCCTATAAAGTATTCGGAGAAGAAAAATACATGCAGGCAGGCATAAAGGCGGCAGAATATATTCATCAGTATTTGTCCAGATCGGATGGAGGATTATTACACGCCCCATCTTCTCCCCCTTCGGGGCTGCCGCAGACAACCGAAGGTTGCGGGCGCAGCTCAAGCGAAGCCCCAAGAGAGGGGTCCGTTATTAACGGCTTTCTCGAAGATTATTGTTTCACAATTGACGCATTCATTTCTTTGTACCAGATTACCTTTAATGAAAAATGGCTGGACAAAGCAAGGTCGCTGGCTGTTTATTCCATCAAACATTTTTACGATGCCTCTTCGGCTATGTTCTATTTTACATCCGATCAGGATACTACGCTCATCGCCCGCAAGATGGAAATCCAGGATAACGTGATGCCATCCTCCAATTCAAGTATGGCTCTTTCGCTCTTTTATCTTGGCAAGTTTTATGATAATAGAGAATATTTAGAAATGAGCGGAAAAATGCTTAGGCAGGTGCAGGAGGAAATTTCCAAGTTTGGGTCAGCCTATTCCAACTGGGCCATGCTGATGCAGTGCTTTTTAAACCCCTTTTATGAGATTGTAATTGTTGGTAAAGATGTTGATGAAAAAAGAAGATCCTTATCGGAACATTACATTCCTAACGCGATTTTTGCAGGAACGGACTCGCCCCCAATCAAGCCCCCTCCCGAGTTTCACTCCCTGCCTGCGGCAGTAGTCCCAAAGGGGGAGAAAAAGGAGCAGGGGAAGTTGGCAATTCCGTTACTGGAAGATAAATACGTAGAAGGTAAGACGCTGATTCATGTATGCGAAAATAAAACATGCAAGCTGCCAACAGAAAATATAGAAGAGGCACTAGGGCAGATCGCCCCTTTCTAACCGAGCGATGCTCCCAATCTTCGTTTGAAGTTCGATTGTCCAAGGGGGAGATGACGAACAGGTTGTATTGTTTGTTGTTTGTCTTCCTGCTTTCCCTTCCCTTTGGGCAGGGCCGGGGACGGGTCTCCGCCCAGATTATAGATCCTTCTCCCGTTCCCGTTTCTATTTCCGAACCTCATTTCAGCAGAACATTCATCCGCCAGCATAAGATAAAAACCATCACAGCCAGCGTGGTGGATAAACCGGACGGAGAGATTATACGCGACAAGGGCCTGGCGCAAGTGTATGCATTTGATACTGCCGGAAATTTATCCAGACATTATTTCAACGAGATTACTGCGCTTGCAAAAACAGAAACCGAGATCCCGGCCGTGTATAAGCGGGGCAGAGTGGTAAAGAAATCTTTTACAAAAGTTAATTTCGAATATCAGTACGATACGCTGGGCACAGAATATTTTTACACCAGCACAGGCTACCTGGTCATGAAGCGTGTGTGCATCGGGGATTTTTACCACAGCACCTACTACGAGTATTTTGGGGATGGACTATTAAGCCGGCAAACCCTTTGC
Source organism: Bacteroidota bacterium (assembly GCA_004297845.1). Taxonomy (GTDB): domain Bacteria; phylum Bacteroidota; class Bacteroidia; order Palsa-948; family Palsa-948; genus Palsa-948. The sequence continues at coordinate 7,802 of SCSP01000226.1, forward strand.
AAGGAGACCAACCTCGCGAAATCGGGCGACCCTTTTAAACTCGGAGTGCAAACCGTTCTTTCAGAAGAGAAATTCGAGTATGAACAGCTCACCCCCAACCAGGTAAAAAAGAAATTTCTGAATGATGAAGGCAAGCCCTACAAGCAGGGTATTCTGAACTTTGTGAATAGCAAACCCATTGACGAATCCTACCAGTTTGTGGTGGGCTTTATCCGATCGGGAGTTACGTATGCCTATGATTCGAAATCCCGATTAATAGAAAAACTCTCAACCGATAATTCCAGCGGCACTACCACCGAAAAAGTTACGTTTGAATACGATGAGCTTGGGAATATTAAGACGGAAAAAAAATTCAAGAACGGAACTCAGACAGACGAGATAGTTTACCTGTATGGTGTTCTCCCTTCTCATGGAAGAGAGGGGTTGGGGATGAGGTTCCTTACTTCCCAACTGGACCGGCAACTGCAGCAATCAAGCATCCGGATACTGAAGTATGAGTATACGTTTTATTGAAGCACAGAACCAAACATTAAATACTGACCGTAAAGTTGCAAAGTTGTTTTCATAGACCTTCTTTTTAGTGAATTCCTACCACGGCAAGATGTTGTGGAGGGGCTCAAAAAGCGTGACGAAATGTGCCTTTTTATCAAAATTTAATCCCTTTTTGCGTCAGTCGTATGTTTATTCAGTGAAGTAATTATCTTTGGTGCGTCAATCAACCTGAACAATAACACTATTTTTTAATAAAAGAGGTGCAACCTTTTAAACACTCTTATCATCTCTGATAAACAGCATATTAAATTATCCTCACATGAAATCCTCTTATAATCTGATTAGAAAAATCATTACTACTGCCATTGTTTTTTTGTGCATAGCAACCCTTTCCTTCGGACAGGTAGATGCCAGACAATTGCTGGATGGCCTCTTGTTAAACCCTGAATACAAAATCGAGCACGAAGTCATCAGGCAAATGCGTCTTGAAAATGTCAGCGATGCAAAAATTCTGGATCATCTGGAAAATAATTACGCGAAACCACGGAAAAAAGCCGCTATGGAAAGGCAGAAAAACGGGCAATATGTTCACTCATCTGCCGAAGGAAAAAATCCGCTTCCTCTTTCCTCCTGCAATGGAAACGATATTGGCGCAGAGCTTGGTAATTTTGGTACCTGGACGGGAAAAACAAGCACATGGAACACTAATGGAAACTGTGCCGCTTTACCCTGGACCAACACTTCCCTGCCTCTATTTAATAGAATTACTATTGTCCCTGGACCTGCAGCCGATCCCTGCGCTACTAATCCGGGATTTACAATTCCACTTCCCTCTCCAACAGGCGGTAAATTTTCTGTTAAGCTGGGCAACAATCAAGTAAATGCCGAATCCGAAAGAATTACTCACCAGTTTATTGTGCAACCATCCGATACAAATTTTATATATCAATATGCGGTAGTTTTCGAAGATCCGACCCACCTTCCTTCTGAACAGCCGTTTTTTGATTTTGTGATTACGGCTCAAAACGGAGATACTATTCCTTGCTCGTTTCAGCATTATACTGCCGGAGCCGGCATCCCCGGATTTCAAACTTCTACAAACCCTGCCGGTTGCGGTGGCAATACTTTTAGCACGGTTTATTATAAACCTTGGACAACAGTTGGCGTTAACTTGGGTGCCTATTTAAACAATCTGGTAACTATAACATGTACTACCGGTGATTGTTCCTTATGCGGACACTTTGGATACACATATCTCGATTTTTCGTGCGGCACAACCACTTCCTCTCAGTTTTGTGTGAGTGCAAATTCTGTGGTGGTAGTCGCTCCTTTGGAACCCGGTGCAACCTATTCATGGATCCCTACCGGGCAATCCACTCAAAGTGTTACTGTTAATCCACAGATTATTGATACTATCAGTGTTTACGTAAATCCTCCTTCAGGTTGTGGTTATTTTGTGAACTTTATATTGGAGCCTACTGTAATTACTGCCGCCTTAACCTATACAACCGGTTGCACTAGCGCAAACTTTACCGGTTCAACAACTATAACGGGCGGTACTATCAGTTCATATTCCTGGTCATTCCCGGGAGGGTCGCCTTCTTCGTCCACTTCCTTAATTCCGCCTACGATAACTTATCCGCCCGGAACGTATACGGTTACGTTTAATGTTGTTTCACAGGCAGGGTGTACAGCAGCTTCAACTCCTGTGGTAATTACAATACAGCCTGCACCGGTGGTGAATGCCGGAGCGGATGTTTCAGCATGTCTGGGAAACACGGTTCAATTAAATGGTTCCGGAACACCTTCGGGAGGTACGTACTCCTGGTCTCCTCCTGCCAATCTGA
>SCSP01000227.1 GCA_004297845.1 Bacteroidota bacterium
GGTGATGTTGCCGTTCTTGATTTCTAACTGTACGCTGTAATCTTCCGAGCCTTGAACGATCGCTTCATATACGCCTGGAGTTATTTCTTCCGGTTCGTTCACGTATCCGTTTTTGAAGTACGAGAAGCCCCGTTTTAAAATGGTTTCGTCAATACATTGCTCGAATTGATTTAATGGGATCTGCATCAGATTGTTTCTCTCATGACTTTTGCAAGTACAAATATGAATATTTTTTTCATATTTTTTTATTGCACTGCTTAGGAAAATAGAAGTCAAACCTCAAACATTGCGTTTCTCGCAAACATTTCGCAAACATTTTCGAGCAGAAGCGGACAGAAGCGAGCGCAACCGACATCAATTTCGGGGCGCAGGAGGGGACAGAAGCGAAAACGCGCGATATTTTGCAATACCGCGCGTTTGGTTGAGGTCGGGAGCGGATTTGAACCGCTGTAGGAGCTTTTGCAGAGCTCTGCCTAACCGCTCGGCCACCCGACCCAAAATTTCCCCAACCCTAAAGGGAGTAATTGATTTTTTTTCTTTTCACCCTTTAGGGTAGGGGCAAATGCACCGCGAATTTACGATTCTATTCTGAAATAACAACAGACACTCTTTCTACCTCACCGGGAATAGGCGGGTTCAGTTTTGTAACTTTTACTTCTATGTAAGAAGTTTTTGGAAATTTCTTTTTCAGTTTATCAAGCATTCTTTTTGCAACATGCTCGATCAGCTTGGATCGGATAGACATTTCTTTTTTTACGATTTCATATACGGTCACATAATCCATGGTGTGTTCCAGTTTGTCTGATTTTGCCGGTTTGCGTAAATCCGCTTCCATGCAGATATCCACCATGTAGTCGCCCCCAACAATCGCTTCTTCTTTCAAACAACCGTGGCAGGCATGGAGTTTTATTCCCTGAATGAGTATTTTAGTCATAGGATAAAAGCAAAAAATATTTTAAATTAAAACATGAATCCGTATTTCTGCCGTTTGAAGCGGTCAATATTATACTTTGTCTTTTTTTGTTTTCCTAAATCCGAACTCCAAACGAGCATAATCTCGTGAGAGCCGCTTTGGGAGCTGCGTAAGGAAGAAATAACCAGGTCATAGGAGTAACTCACATGAAAATCTTCCATAACTGTTGCGCCTGCATGAAACGCAATAGCATCCCTGATCCGAATGGATATGCCTCCCAGAACCTTTTGCTTATAATGTACGCGTAAATTATAATCTATGGCCATTGGATTTGCCTCTGCATACAGGACCTGGAAGGAATTCTCCCATATCCAGTCAGGCTGTCCGGACCAATTGTATCCAACACTTCCGTAGATATGCGGAACCATGTGGATCTTTGTTTTGTGTATAGAATCCTCTTGCGGATAATAATTAACAGTAGGTTCGATCATATTAAGCATACTGATGCCCAGGTGAAAGCGATCGTTGTAAAATAATAAACCCGCACTGGCATTGTTTACTTTCTTCTTTTGAGATGCCATCAGGTCAATCACGTTATCAAAAGGAATATGCATATTAAGTTTAGTGCCATCAACGTGATAGGTTAACCTATCGTACGCAATGCCGACAGAAAGCTCCACATCGTCAAATTTTCCATGATAGGAATAGGCTAATGAAAAATTAGATCGTTTGGTAGGCCCTGTTTTATCGCTGAAATAAGTAGTTCCTAATCCCATGGATCCTCTCAATATTCTGCTGTTCAAAGAGATTCCCTGCGTAACGGGTGCATCGTCAAACCCCATCCATTGCCTGCGGTAATTCAATCTTGCATCAACGATTCGTTTTGTTCCCACCATTCCGGGATTAAGAAATGCGTTATTAGGTTTGAATTGGGTGTAGTAGGGCATTTGTTGGGAAGTACAAGGAAAAATTAAAAAGGAAAAATTTAAAAACAGGACAGCCTGAATGAACACAGTTCTTTTGATTTTTAATTTATAATTTATAATTTTTATCATCGTATGATGGTTACCGCTCCCTGTTTTTTTCCGTTCCCGTTTCCTAAATTCAAAACAACATAGTAGGTGGCGCAGGGAAGTTCTGCGCCTTCAACTTTTCCGTTCCAGTCATTTTTATACTGCGATGCCTGAAATACTATTTTCCCGTTCCTGTTAAACACTTCGAGTTTATTATCAGGAAATTTTCCAAGATTGCCAA
>SCSP01000228.1 GCA_004297845.1 Bacteroidota bacterium
TTCTTCGGTAAACGCCATCCGTACTTATCTTAAGTACGTCAGCAATTTCGTTGGCAAGCGACATATTTTGTGGGGCAGAAAGCTTAAGTCTTTCAAAAAACTTAAGCTGAATGGGATTTTTGGATGTTTCGATGGCCATTTTCTTTATCTGAAATCAGTTTTAAAGGTAGGAATCTTTTGCAATATATACTGATTTGATGAATTGTACTTGCAGATAACGCAAAAGTGAGTGGTCAACGGGCAACTTATATCTGTATTTTGTGAAAATCACAACAGTTTTAGGTTTTCCTACACCAAATCCGTTTTCTTTCCCAGCCAAGTTGCCACATCTTTGTTTCATGAAAGCAACTAAATAATCATTAAAAAACAAAACAATGAAAACAACAAACAAGAAAGTACAAAGTACAACGTACAAAGTACAGTTTTTAACAAGCATGGTATCCATTTTTCAATTTGCAATCTGTGCTCTACTCCCGATAGCTATCGGGACTGTAACTGTATCTGCTCAAAACCAGTCAAAACCTGTAGCAGCGGTGCTTGGTATTGACAGCAAAGGCGTTATCCCAAACTCAGAGTCAGCGGGTTACATGGTGCGCTTAGAACTTGAAAAAGCCAATGCGTACAATGTAATGGACAAGTACGATGTGGCAGAAGCAGTAAAGAAGAATAACATTGATGTGGTAACCTGCTTTGGAAAATCATGTGTGGTGGCGGCAGGAAAAATACTTGGAGCTGATAAGATGGTTACAGGCAGCGTAGAACGTTTTGGAGAAAAAATTGTGATTTCGCTTAAAGTGATTGACGTTAAAACAGAATTAGTGGAAAAACAGGATGCGACTGAATATCTGAATCTTCAGCCGGAATTACAGAAGATGATTGCAATTTCGGTTCAAAAATTAATGGGCATTGCAACTGATCCTAATATGGTTAACCTGCTCATTAATTATGATGCGCCAGTTGCAAGCCCTAAAACACAACTTCGGCTGAACGGACCGAGAATGGGCGCTGTTATGGTGTTTGGCGATGTGGCAAAAGTATTGCAGGAGCCCTCGGCTGATAAAGGCGGTTTTGATATGTATCCTGTTATGTTTGATTTCGGATGGCAGCAGGAATGGCAGTATCTGAGCGCAGGCAACTTCCAGGCATTGGTGGAATTCATACCGATGATAAGCGGGCTTGAGTCGGGAAAATTTATTCCATCCGTAACATTTATGAACGGATTCAGGATGGGAAAAGGCGGATGGGAATTTGCGTTCGGACCCAGTTTCAGAATTGTTAAAAAGGCAAAAGGGTTTTATGATGCCGGGGATGTTTTAGGCGATGGTCAAAATGCATGGCACATGGAGAATGAGTGGAATGTTGTGGACTCCTCCATCGGTATTCCCAAGCCTGTACCCAATCCAAATTCAAGCATTACGCGACTTGACAGCCGCGGCACTTCATCGCTTTCAGCCAGATTAATTTTTGGAATAGGCAAGACCTTTAAATCAGGATACCTGAACATTCCTGTGAATCTGTTCGTGATTCCGGATAAGAACGGATCAACGTATGGCTTTTCGTTTGGATTTAATATTTATAAAAAACCAAGAGTACAGTAACAAGGTATGAGTAATGGCTAATGGATGATGTATCATGTAAAGCAACCATTTCCCGTTAACCATTAACCATCAACCATTAACCATCAACCATTAACCATCAACCATTAATCATTAGCCTACAAAAGCCATGTCTAACATCCTACTCCTTTCGTTCGCTCTGATGTTTGCTTTTTCGTCTGCAGCACAGAACAAAGCCCCTGATTTTTCAAAAACAGAAGACCTGAAAGCCTTAGGCATCGGCAGAATCATTGAAAAAGATAATTCCATCATTAAAAAAATAGCGTTGCATGAAGTAAAGGAATACTGGATAGTGTACATAAAGAATGAAAGCATGCACGATATGATGATGGAGAACATTGCCCGAATAGAATTCTTAGATAGTCAATGGGGTCCGCTGAAAATAAAATTTACCGATAACAAGCCGGAAATTTCCATGCTCGTAACCTATTAAAACGCTGATAGTATGAAATCCCAAAATACAGAATATGTGAAAGACGGACAGCCGGAACGAAAAGGTGATTGCTTCCCAAACTAAAAAAGACAGATCCAATAATATAAATAAAAGAGAAGTTCAGATTCCTCAATATCGTGAATGAAGTAAAGCGGACACGGGCTTATTTCACTCTGTAATAAACATTGGTGATCCACTTGGTTGAATCCGCTTCTTTTTCCGGGCCTGTAACATACTCTTCGATCACGGGGCTTCCCTGCAAAAAGTTGTTTTCTTTTATGTAATCGTCCATGGCATAGTGCGCGTTTCCTATCTTGCTGTAACCGCCCACGTAAACGATGTGCAGGTTCTTTCCGGCAGATACCATCAATGTTTCAAAGCCTTTTACTTTTGTTTTAGCATCTCCTAAAACAGGAACGGCTACGGCCATCACGGCAGTTTTGCTGACAGAATCCCATCGGAAATACAGACTGGCAGAGGATCCTGCTGTTTCCAACTTGGATTTTCCAATCGCTTCAAAAAGCGCAGGAAAGTTTTTGCTGCAGAATGTCTCAATAGAATCCCACCGTATAGAATCTTTTTTAATGATATAAACTTTTTC
>SCSP01000229.1 GCA_004297845.1 Bacteroidota bacterium
TCCTGAATCCCAAATTTTTAGTCTTGATTTGCCTGACGGTGTTTATTTCATGCAGATATCCGCCATAGGCGGATCCACCTCTGGTGGAAAAACAGGCGGTGCCATAATCAATGAAAAGATTGTCATACAGAAATAATGTACATAATGGTACAAAAAAGCATTTTTTCAAAACCTAACCAACAAAATGAAAAACAAAACTACCTCCGCGCAGATGCAAATCCCACTTATTCTCTTTTTCTTCCTTTCATCTCTTTTCAATTTCCTTCCCGGCAAGATGGGAAAGGATTCGGACGGGGCTTTGTTTGCACAAGGACCCGGCACATGGGGACAGAAAGCAGATATTCCCGGTCCTGTCGGCAGATCCTATGCTGTTGGTTTTTCCATCGGTACAAAAGGGTATGTAGGAACAGGAATGAGACTTTCTTCTTTCGGCTCTACTTATCTTAAAGATTTTTGGGAATGGGATCAGGGGACTAATGTCTGGACACAGAAAGCCGACTTTGGGGGAGGTATCAGGTATAATGCCGTAGGATTTTCTGTTGGCGCTAAAGGATACATTGGAACCGGGTCGACTAATTCAGTTACTCCTTATAATGATTTTTGGGAGTGGAGTCAGGCAGGAAATACATGGATAAAAAAAGCAGATTTACCCGTTAGCGGGGGAAGAACAGGGGCGATAGGATTTTCAATTGGGAACAAGGGATATATCGGAACCGGGAAAAATGGATCGAACAGCACTCAAAATGATTTTTTGGAATGGAATCAGACAACTGATACCTGGACACAGAAAGCAAATTTTGGCGGATTAGCAAGACATGAAGCTGTTGGATTTTCCATTGGTACAAAGGGATATGTGGGAACTGGGGCGCAGACATCAACCGGCCAATACACTCCTCCCACCGGGCCGCTGAATGATTTTTGGGAATGGAATCAGATAACTGACGCATGGACACAGAAAGCAAATTTTGGCGGAGCGGCAAGATGGGCGGCTGTCGGTTTTTCCATTGGAAGCAAAGGATATATCGGAACAGGATATGATGGCGCTAACACGGCAAAGGATTTCTGGGAATGGGATCAGGCGACTAATACATGGACAGTGAAAGCCAGCTATCCGGGAGGTGTATCAACACCGGGATGGGTAAATGAAGGGCAGGCGGTTGGCTTTTCTATCGGTTGCTATGGATATATCGGAACAGGAACAGGAGATAAATATGGCTTTAAGGATTTTTGGGAATACACCCCCGATCCTCTGCCCGCCAACTGCTGCGTTCTTGTAGCGGGTATTTCGGGCCCGGATACTGTTTGTATAGGCAGTAACGCTTTTATTTCAGCTTCGGGCGGTACCAATTATTCATGGAGCACAGGCGCTACTACTGCAACTATAACAGTCAATCAAAGTGTTAGTACCACATACACGGTAATAGTGTCGGATGCCAATGGATGCAGTGATGTAGTTACTGTTATTGTTCCGGTGAAAAATTGCTGCACCGCCACAGCAGTTGTTTCCTCCGATCCAAGCAGTACGGTTTGTGTAGGACAACAGGTTTTTATCTCCGCTTCCGGGGGCACAACCTATTCATGGAACACAGGAGTTACTACTGCTAATATAGTAGCGGCTCCCAGCGTTACCACTACATATTCCGTAGCTATAACCGATGCTGCGGGATGCACCGGCATAGGTACCCTTACTGTTCCGGTGGATCTTGGCTGTACGGCAACGGGCATAGATCAGCTTAATGCGGAGGCGCTTCAAGTGGAGGTATGGCCTAATCCTTCCATCGGAGAATTTAGGATTGGGGATTTAGGATTAGGGATTTATAACTTGGATTTGTATAATGTGTTTGGAGAAAAAGTGTATGCTGATAAAATCCTGAA
>SCSP01000230.1 GCA_004297845.1 Bacteroidota bacterium
AAACACATAGTGGTGGATATGGAGAAAAACATCATGCTCGCCATGATAGATGATGCATGGAAGGAACACCTTCGCGAACTGGATGATCTCAAACAAAGCGTGCAAAATGCGGTGTACGAGCAAAAGGATCCGCTTCTCATCTATAAATTTGAATCCTTCAACCTCTTTAAGCAAATGCTGGTGAGGATGAATAAAGATATTATCTCTTTCCTTGTTAAAGCATCACTCCCGATAGAGAACCCCTCACAGGTGCGCCAGGCCAACGCTCCCCAGCGCATGGATAACAGCCGTTTAAAAGTAGGCCGCGGACAAGGTTTGGGTGAAAGCAGAAGGCAACAAGCAGCAGGCAGAAGTGCCGCTCCCGGTGCTGATACAGCTACCGAAGAAAAGCAACAACCCGTACGCGTTGAAAAGCAAATCGGCAGAAATGATCCTTGCCCTTGTGGTAGTGGTAAAAAATTTAAGAATTGTCATGGCGGGAAGTAATTCTCGCATCTAAAATTCATTCCACCTTGGGCGCAGAGGGGGCGCCAGGAGCTTTAAAACGGAGAGCGATGATAAGCTCGTGGGTTCCGTTGTTATAGTTTTTCAGGTTAGAGGTAGTGATGTCATAGGAATACCCGAAGGTGAGATTCTCCTTATGGGTATACCCGACTATGGCTGCGATCGCATCCTTGGTGCGGTAGGCACTTCCAATCCAAACTTTGTTTTTATAGAGAACGCGGGCGCCCAGATCAATCTGTGCGGGTGCAGGACTAACCATTTTAAAAAGCAAGGAGGGTTCTACAGAAAACTCATCGGTGAGAAATAATTTATATCCGCCTGTAAAGTAAAAGTGAGTTGCCAGTGTTCCGGTAGGTGTGGGTGTTTCAAACAGGTTAAGTTTTGAAGGGTATATCTGAGGTATATATCCTCCCAACCACCAGTTGCCTGTCCCATTTTCTTTTGGAGGGCTGTATAAATAAAATGAGGCGCCCAGATCGGCAACCAATTTTGACTGGTACCCATTGATAAATACATAGTCACCAATATTGTCGAGGGTAAGTTTGGATGCATCTACCGCGAACTGTACCATGCCGGCTGAAAGCGCAAGAGCGAGTTTTATCTTGTCATTCACTTTTAGGTGATATGCATACGATCCGCTGAACCCGATCCTGCGCGTTGGCCCGGCAACATCGGTAAACAAATATCCTCCAACGCCCATATTCTTTGCTTTGATGGGGCCCTGCAGGCTGAGTGCGTATGTGCGCGGAGCGTCAGTGATTCCCATCCACTGCAAGCGGTTGGCGGAAACCGCGTCAAAAAACGGGCGACTTCCAGCCACTGCGGGATTCTGAAAATAATCATTGAGCATGTACTGGCTGAACAAGGGAAGTTGCTGTGCAAACACCTCTCCCCCGGCTCCTCTTCTCAAGAGAGGGGAGAAAATCACAAGCAACAAGATGATTTTTTTCATCGTAATTTTTTTTACTCCTTCCTCCTTCCTTGAGGGGAGGCAGGGAGGGGTGTTATCGTAATATCGTTATCGGTCCTGTGATCGGATCCGGATACAGATCAGAGTTCAGGTTGATGACGAAGTAATATGTTCCTACAGGCAAATCTTTTCCGTTGTACATTGCGTCCCATTTGGTGGTGTAACCTATAGAGTGAAATAATAATTCTCCCCATCGGTTGTAAACTTCCACCAGCGCGTTCGGGAACTGTTCAATGTTAGGGATCACCCACACATCGTTGATGCCGTCTCCATTGGGAGAAAGACCGTCATTAGGCTTAACATCATTGACAATGGTAACAGTAACTGAATCAATGTCGGTGCATCCGCTTGCACCGGTTACAAAAAGCGTATAGGTAGTAGTAACAGTTGGAGTAGCTGTGGGATTCGCATTTGTAGTATTGCTCAATCCTGCTGCTGGCGACCACATATAAGTTCCCCCTCCGGTTCCGTTCAGAACAGTATTTGCAGTGGCGAGAATCGTAATGTCTGAACCTGCGTTAGCGATTACAGGCGGATAAATTGTTACAGTAACCGTGTCGGTATCAGAGCAAATTCCATTGGACACGATGAGTCCGTAATCGGTTGTTGCCAAAGGAGAAACAGCGATGCAAACAGCGGTACCGCCCGGGACCCATGCAGGAAGCGTGAACCAGTTAAAGGCAACTCCGTTTTGGCTGAGGGTTCCGCACAGTGCAGCAGATCCTCCCGGGCAGAACGCAGTATCCATACCTGCGTTTGCAACAGGCATTGCCAGAACAGTTACGGCTACTGAATCCGTATCGGAACAAACTCCGTTTATTCCAATAACCGCATAATTTGTTGTTCCAACAGGTGGTGAAACATTGATGCAGGATCCGGTTGTGATAGGTGTCCATACAGGTAGTTGGTGCCATTGATATCCGCTCGCTCCGGAGGCGCAGATGGACGCGCTGCTTCCTACACAAATGCTGGTGTCGTTCGCAACAACAATTGGAAATGCGAATACGGAAACAGAAACTGTATCTGTATCAGAGCAGATACCATTGGTTGCAATTAAACCATAATTGGTAATCCCTACAGGGGGAGATTGATTAATCGTAGTTGTACTTCCAAGGAATGTCCATGTTGGGGATGCAATCTGGTACCACCCGATAGAAAGTGCATTGGTGCTTGTGCTTGTCATACTTGCGGTTCCACCGGTACAGAATGTTTGATCGGATCCTGCATTGGCTATCACAACGGTCACTGCACCTACGGATAGGGCGTACGTTGCAGTACAGGCATTTGCATCGGTGATCGTTACAGAATAATTGCCGGGACATAATCCTGAAATATCTTCCGTGGTCTGTGCCCCGGGAGACCAGAGGAACGTATAGGGCAAAGTACCTCCTGATATAGTAAGATTTATACTGCCATCACA
>SCSP01000231.1 GCA_004297845.1 Bacteroidota bacterium
CTATCCGCTCTTGTGTTTGCAGCGCAATTTGAAGATTAGGATCAGGTCCCTCGTATGCTTTCGCTTCTTCATAAATTTGCTTTATCCTGTCAAGTCCCCATTTTCTGAAGACAAGTTTCTATGACTTTTTCAAGAATTGTTTAGCATAAACGGCTGGCGGCATTTTTAACGCCGTGTGTATCCGCTCATTATTGTAGTAATGTATTCCGTGATAAAGTTCCTCAAGTAATTCTCCCGGTGTTTCAAATCTGTTAATATCTCCAACATCATCTTTGAATTTACCAAAGAATGATTCCTGATAACCGTTCTGCCAAGGACTTGCCTTATCGCTGGCTGATATTTTTGTTCCAAGTTTCTCCAGCAAATCAGCGCACTCCTCTGCCATAAATTCTGTCCCTTGATCGGAATGGAATATGGTGGGAACAGTATGGGTTGTCACAATTGCCATTTGAATCGCTTTTAAGACTAAATCGCTATCATGATGCCTACCAATACTAACTCCAATAACCTGACGGGTAAAAATATCAAGAATTGTTACGATATACCATTTCTGGTTATGGAAGATAAATCTGCTGGTGTCGGAACACCATAATTGGTTCTCATAGGTGATTGGCAAATCCTTAATCAGATTAGGATACAATCTGTGTTTAACTGAGACCGTACAGAAGTTATTTCGTCTTTTTCTTCTTGGTACTTTAATTGCATATTTTCTCATAATCCGGCGGATCTTTTTAGGATTAATATGCAAATGCCACCCCAGCCTGCGATGTCCGTAAGCTGGATGCTTTTTATGCGTCTGGTTAATCTCCTCCTTTATTAACAGGTCTTTTGCCTCAAGTATTGACTCCCGGTAAATATTTTTTCTGTTAATGCCTAAAGCTTTTGCCCTGATTGATTTTATTGTTCCGTTCTTAACCAGCTCTATTTTTTTCCCCCAAACTTAGTTTGAAGCTTAATTCTCCGATGAGTTTTTTCAACTCTTCGTTTTCCCGCTTGAGCCTGTTGTACTGGACAATTGAGACTGCCTGATCTCCGGTTTCCAGATGCAGCCAGGTGTAAACTGATTTATCGCTTACACCATATTGACGAGCAAGATCAGCAACTTTTTCTCCGCTTTTTACTTTAGAGATTATTTCCGTTTTTATTTCTTTTGGTATGAATTTTCGCTGACTCATATACCCCTCCTTTCCCGTTTCTTCTCAGAAACTTGTCTTATTATATGGGGTACCGGTCAAAGCTTAGGAAGATATGGTTGAAATTCTATAAACCTTAGTGTTTCAAGGATCATTTGGGTAATTTTACTACTTAAAGATTTTCAGCGCAACTTAATGCAATACTGCACAGCTTTGGCCTCAGAGGTCGATAGCCTGACAACCTCTGAGGCCGGTAGTCTTTTGGCACGCCAGGAAGTCGCTTAAGCGGTGTCAAAGTAAGACTAATTTGACGAGGTTTTATCGATGTGATAGTATCGAGATAAATATGAGCGGAGAGCGGGTAGTTTCTGTTACACCGGAGATGTGGAGGAAATTAACTTTACCCCGAAAATTTGGTGCAATGCCTGTTCCTGCTTATATGTCTGAAGGTGTTGCTGTAAATGACAATGAAAAGGGAAGTCCATGGATAGGATTTCAAGCAAAGTCCTTGGAAG
>SCSP01000232.1 GCA_004297845.1 Bacteroidota bacterium
GCAAAAGTGATTGCACTTGACCTTAACGATGAAAAACTTGCCACCGCAAAAGCAAATGGAGTGGATGCAACTCTCAACATCAAAGGACTTGATGCAAAAACTATAAAAGAAAAAGTAAAAGAACTCGCCAAAGAAATAAAAGCTCCTAAGTTCGGCTGGAAAATATTTGAGATCAGTGGAACCAAGGCAGGGCAGGATTTGGCTTTCAATCTGATTACATTCACCTCTACTCTTTCTATTGTAGGGTTCACTATGGATAAAGTAGAGGTCCGGCTAAGTAACCTGATGGCATTTGACGCTAAACTTATTGGCACATGGGGATGCCGCGCTGAATTATATCCCGAAGTGCTGGATTTGATAGCAACTGATAAATTAAAAATATCGCAGTTTGTACAAACTTTTCCCATGTCGCAGATCAATGAAGTATTTAAAAATACACTGGAACATAAATATACCAAGCGCCCGGTAATGGTGCCTGACTTCAACTAAAATAAAAAATCCTATGGAATTAAAAAATCATAATCTCGTTGAAACAAAATACAAGGATATTATTTTTGAAAAGCGTCCTTGCATTAACAATGACGGAAAGCCTGTAAACGGTCTTTTCAACGCATGGATCATTCTCAACAATCCCAAACAATATAATTCCTACACTACACAGGCAGTAAAAGAAATCATACTTGCTTTTGGCGAAGCTTCGAATGACCGCAGTGTAGTCGCAGTTGTATTCACTGCTGTTGGCGATAAAGCATTTTGTACCGGTGGAAACACGAAAGAGTACGCGGAATATTATTCCGGCAACCCTCAGGAATATTCTCAATATATGCGCTTATTCAATGATATGGTAAGCGCTATTTTAAAATGCGAAAAACCTGTTGTGTGCCGTGTGAACGGAATGCGTATCGGTGGCGGACAGGAGATTGGAATGGCTTGTGATTTTACCATTGCAAGCGATCTTGCACGTTTCGGGCAGGCAGGACCTAAGCATGGAAGCGCTGCCATTGGAGGCGCTACGGATTTTCTGCATCTCTGCGTGGGGGTTGAAAGAGCCATGATGTCTCTTACCCTTTGCGAACCATGGACCGCCCATCAGGCCTATAATTTCGGAATGATCACCGAAGTGGTTCCGGCTTTGAAAGTTGACGGGGAATTTATTGCAAATCCATTAGTAGTAGTAGATAAATATTCGGATGAATTTGGAAAAATAGTTTTCGGCACTATGAAAACAGGGGAAGAATTGAAAAAAGGAAAGGAACTGATGGTAAAAGGAGTTGTTGATTTGTCTAAGTTAGATGAGGGAGTGAATAAGTTAATCGCTAAACTCTTACATACATTCCCAAATTGTTTGACAAAAACACTTACAGAGGTGCGGAAAAAGAAATTAGAACATTGGGATAAAAATAAAGAAGGCAGCCGTGAATGGCTTGCGCTTAATATGATGACTGAAGCAAAAGCAGGATTCAAAGCGTTCAATGACGGGCCAAAAGAAAACCGTGAAGTGGATTTCATTAAACTTCGCCAGCTCCTTGCGGAGGGTCATGAGTGGAATGACGAATTGCACAAAATAATTTCACCTCAATATCAAACTGCAAAAGCATGAAAAAAGTATCGCTGAAATATACCCATGAAAATTCTATAGCAAGAATACTACTTCAAGACGGGAGGGGGAATGTTCTCGACCATATCATGATAGAAGAACTGCAATCTCTTTTTAATGACTTCAAAGGGAAATCCGATATCAAACTCATCACATTTGAAGGAGCCGGGAAACATTTTTCATTCGGAGCAAGTGTGGAAGAACACAAAAAAGAATTTGCAGCTGCCATGCTTAAGGGGTTTCACCAGCTATTTTATTCACTGAGAGATTTATCTATTCCCACCGCTGCGATCATCAGCGGTCAATGCCTTGGCGGTGGATTGGAACTTGCACTAATGTGTAATTTCATATTTGCTGATAAAACGGCAAAGTTTGGCCAGCCCGAAATTGCGCTTGGAGTTTTTCCACCTCCTGCATCCATCATTCTTCCTGAAAAAATAGGCTTGGCAAAGGCAGAAGAATTACTGCTGACAGGAAAGACAATCTCTTCGGACGAAGCCAAATCGATAGGATTGATTAATCATGTTTTGGAAGACAAACTGTCTTTAAATGCATGGGTTGACGAATGGATCTGTGTTAATATCGTTCCCAAGAGCGCTTCATCGCTTCGCTTTGCGGTAAAAGCGGTTCGTGTAAAATTCAATCATGTGCTCAGCAATTTTTTGCCACAGTTGGAACAACTATACATAAACCAACTTATAGAAAGTCATGATGCCAATGAGGGAATAAATTCTTTTCTGGAAAAAAGAAAACCGGTATGGGAAAACCAATAAAATATTATCAAACTGGAAAATGGAATATTACACATTCAGCGGTAAGAATGAACCGGGTTATTTGAGCAAAATAAGTTTTTTGGAAAAACGCGGGGAATTGGGTTTGTCGCCCAACTTTAGCTCACAAGAATAAATACCGCCAGGTAAAAAGGAAGCATCCAAAGAGAATGATTGGTCTTTGAATTCTTTGGAAGTACAAAGGACTTGTTGTCCAACGGAATTATAAATGTTCAATACAAACCGATCTGTATGGTGGATATTGAATAAGGATATATTTATTTCACCGGTTGAAGGATTGGGGTGGATGGTGAAATTAAATTGGGGTTTATTTAATTCTGAAACCGAAACCCCGCTTGAATCACCCAGGTAGATTGCAACACCACCCGCATAATTCCCTATGACAAGGTCAAGCGCTCCATCGTTATTAATATCGTTTCCGTGAACAGTCATGCGCAAGCCTTCCCAGATATCCTGATACGTGGAATCCTCAAGGGTAAAATTGCCTGATAGGTTTCCATCGATATTGTTATATTTCCAAAGCCATCCCATTTTGTTGGCATTCGTCCTGTTTGCCTCGCTTCCCACAAACAGACGGTAGCTTCCGGAACTGTCATACATAAACGGGACGCTGAATCCGGTAATATTGGACTTCAATACATCCACTCCGCCAAAAGTCCCGGAGATAAATGAAAATGAATGTAAGGCAGAAGTGCCCATGTTTTCATAGTAATTCAGATTGCCGGAGCCTTCACCAATGAGGAGGTCAAGATCCCCGTCTCTGTCAACATCTATGAGTTGTGGCGTTGAGTAGCTGCCCACATCTATAGGCAAACTTGTTGAAATATTCGTCAGGAGTCCAATGTAATTAAAACCAGCCGGATTCCCCGGACCGGCAGTATTCTGAAAATAATGTACGAAACCACCATAATCTCCAGCGCACATATCGGCATCTCCGTCACCGTCAATATCGCCAAAAGTCAGATGCTTGCCCGATGTAGTGGCGAGCTGAGAGGAGAGATTCGCATAATCTGAATTTACCAGATCAAATTTTGGAAAAGAGGAAGTGCCGATATTTTTGAAAGCCAATACTCCATATAAATTTGACCCAGGACAGGAATCAATGGTCATTCTGTAATTTGAAATAAGCAGGTCGGTTAGTCCATCACTGTTAAAGTCGAAGAAAACAGGATCAGCGCCTTCTCCCACATCAATCATATCTTTCTGCAGGAAACTGCGCGTTTGCCTGCTGAAAACCGGAACATTGTCAGTTCCGATGTTGAGGTAATACCATATAGATTGATTATCCAATGAAATATTTTGAGAATTAGGGCTTACAACGAGATCCCGTTTGTTATCGTTATTCAGATCCAGAAAATATCCGCAAGGAAAAGTGGTAAGCATTGCAGGGATGTTGTAGGATGGAAAACTGTCGTCCATGGAGGTCATATCCGCAGAGGATGCCTTTCCGCCATTTGTCAGCATGGTCATATTGCAACATCCTAACTGACCAAGCAGCATATCCTTATCTCCGTCACCATCCATATCTATGCAGAGGGAGCAATTACCGAGATGATTTTCGGTATTTTCCTGTCTTCCCGAAGAATCAGGATTCATCATTCTGCAGGAACCGAGGGTAACATTGCATCCGCTTAAACTTGTTTCGTAATTTCCCCAGCAACCACCGCAGTCCATATTGAACAGGAGGCTGTCGCAACCATAACCAAGCTCTTTGGATTTATTAACGTGATACTGCATATTGATACCACCGGCACCAAAGGTGAGAATATCCAAGTCTCCGTCACCGTCAATATCGTCAATAGTAGGAATATCCACTCCGGTAATGGATAAATTTAAAACAGATGGGCAATAATTTGATTTCAGGTTGGATGCCTGTAAAACAAACTGAAGATTTCCAGAGGAGGAATTATTTTTCCAGACCTTTATTCCTCCGGAGGAATACGTAAATATATCCGGCTTGCCATCGCAGTTATAATCACGAAGAAGCGCCCAGTCTTCGAGGTGAGGAAATTTAGGAGCATATTTTGAAGTGGAGTCAAAATAATCCGTCATGTTGGGTGTGCCTTTATTGATGCAGGTAGTTATTTTGTTCCCTGTACGGTCAAATACAAAAAGATCTTTGGTGCCGTCAAAGTTCATGTCAATATCTGAGAACTGGCAATAGTTATGACCGCCTACCCATGGCATTTTGAGCCAGGTGCCGTTCTCTTTTACAGGGATGGTATCGGTGCGGGTGTAAAACTGAGCGTGACAAATGACAGATGACAGATGACAGATGGTAAAAATACAAACAGCAACTTGATTTCTCACTCTACAAATGTACTAACAGAATATTGACGGTATTGAAAAATATTTTCATATTTCTCTTGTATTCTAACCGAAATAACTACTTTTGATAACATTTTATTGTAAGATAAGACCTCTTTATTAGGGTTTACAATACAGGGTAATGTTATAAATGGCAACCGGCACTTATATATCAGTTAATCTCACTCATAAGCAGCTTGAGTTTCTAAAGCTACTCGATTATCACGAGATAGATATTTTTACCATTGACGGTATTGAGAAAATGATAGGCAAGAAAGTGAAAGACCTGAATGAAATTTTGGAAAACCTCGTTCAGAAAGAATTGCTTGCACGAATCGAAAAGGGAAAATACTGCCGGTATAATTTCAAAGATCACTTAGTTATCAGTAATTATTTGGTTGATGACGGTGTTATAGCATATTGGTCTGCATTAAATAAGCATGGACTTACCGAGCAATTCCCTAATACAGTGTTTGTACAAACCGCAAAAGACAAAAGAGAAAAAAAAGTTTTTGGAGTAAGCTACAAATTCATTTATGTAGCGAAGCGAAAACTTATCGGATATGATATTCAGGGTTATGGGAACCACCAATTTCGTATGAGCGATATGGAAAAAACCATTGTGGATTGCTTCGACCTTCCGCAATACTCCGGTGGATATGCAGAACTGATTCGGGCTTTTAACTCTGCTAAACTTGATGCAAAAAAAATGGTGAAATACTGCAAAGCCATTAAAAATATTGCTGCTACCAAACGTATCGCTTTCCTTGCAGAACTTTTACAAAAACCCGAATTTGATGTTTTTCTGAAATATGCCAAGACAATATTAAATGAAAGATATAATTTGTTTGACGCTTTCGGGAACGACAAGGGGGAGCATGTGAATGAATGGAAACTGCGGCTCAACATCAGTAAGGAAAATATATTAGAAATTTGTAATAAACAGTATTAATGATTTCACAAAGAGAAATAGAAAAACTATCAGAGCAACTCAGCGTTACAAAGGACATTATTGATAAGGATTGGGTATTAGGGCATTTTGTTGATGCTATTTATTCAGCAGATGAGCTTAAAGACATTCTTGTTTTTAAAGGAGGTACTTGTTTAAAAAAATGTTACCTGCCGGATTATCGTTTTTCGGAAGACCTTGATTTTACTGTTACGGATGAAAAGTTTTTGTTTACCGAAGGTCTGCTAAAAAAAATTGTGAAACTCGTTACTGAGCGAACCGGAACTGCCTGCCACATTGTTTCATTACGTGATTTAATCTATAAAAATCAGAAAACAGGATATGAAATAATAGTAAAATACTGGGGTGCTGACCATGCTAAAAATGTGGCACCCCCACCACCAGAAAGATGGATGACTTCAATTAAGATTGAAATTATCCTTTACGAATTATTGCTGTTTCCACCTGCAAAAAAAGATGTTGTTCATACTTATTCCGATAGTCTAACGGAAAACGCTAAGCAGATTCCCTGTTATAGTATTGAAGAAGTTATGTCTGAAAAAATCCGGGCATTGGTGCAGCGAAAATATACCGCCCCTCGTGATTATTACGATATATGGTATTTAAGCAGAAACCATAAGGAGCGTGACAGCAATAAGATTGCAAAAGCATTTCTGAAAAAGATGGAGTTCAAAGGTTTGGAGTTTACAGGCATTGAACAACTGATTAATCCCGACAATGAAAAAAGTGTTTCAAGAAATTGGAAGCACAGTTTGGGCCATCAAATTCCGCAGGGCAAATTACCAGATTATAAATCGGTAATTGATGAAGTAAG
>SCSP01000233.1 GCA_004297845.1 Bacteroidota bacterium
TCTTGCTCTGAATATTCTACGCAGAAATGAGATACAGCATGTCCGCCAGCGCCTGTACAAACACAGCGTGAATATTCAGAGCTTAATGGAACTGAAAATTTAGAATTCAACAACCCTGATAAGACGAAGGATAAATCTGAATAGTTACACCAATTCTAATAAATTCTCAACTACTTGCTTATACATAGAACGGAATAAATTGTAGGTTTGTGCAACATCACAAATGTATGTAACGAAACCACAATTTGTAACGGATAACAAAGCAGCGCTCAAATCTTTGGAAAAAATTTGCTGAAAAACTCTGATGGTAATCAGGAAAAAACACGTAGCCGTCCTCGGCTCGACCGGATCCATCGGCACTCAGGCGCTGGAAGTGATCAAAGCATACCCCGAGAATTTTGCAGTGGAAGCGCTCACAGCCAATGGCAATGCTGATCTGTTGATCCAACAGGCAATTGAGTTCAAACCGAATTGCGTTGTTATTGCGGATGAATCAAAATATGAAATAGTAAAGAACGCGCTCAGCAAACATGACTC
Source organism: Bacteroidota bacterium (assembly GCA_004297845.1). GTDB lineage: Bacteria > Bacteroidota > Bacteroidia > Palsa-948 > Palsa-948 > Palsa-948. Next base: position 538 of record SCSP01000233.1, read on the forward strand.
CTCGGCTCCGCTCGGGGCAGGCATAAAAGTTTTTACCGGAAATAAAGCCGTTGAACAGGTAGTGCAAATGAACAGCATTGATATTGTATTGGCCGCGATTGTTGGTTATGCCGGGCTTGCTTCCACTATTTCTGCCATCAAAGCGAAAAAGAGCATTGCGCTGGCAAATAAGGAAACGCTGGTGGTGGCAGGCGAACTGATCACTGCACTTGCCAAAGAGAATGGAGTTAACATTTATCCTGTGGATTCTGAGCACTCAGCAATTTTCCAGTGCATGGCGGGTGAGTGGGAAAACCCGATAGAAAAGATCTACCTCACTGCATCCGGAGGGCCATTCCGCGGAAAAGACAAAAAATTTCTGGCATCGGTGAAAAAAGAACATGCGCTCAAACACCCTAACTGGGACATGGGAGCAAAAATTACTATTGACTCAGCCACGCTGATGAACAAAGGGCTTGAAGTGATTGAAGCAAAATGGCTTTTCAATTTAAAGGCAGAACAGATAGAAGTGATCGTTCATCCTCAAAGCATCATTCACAGCATTGTGCAGTTCAAAGACGGAAGCATGAAAGCGCAGATGGGTCTTCCGGATATGAAACTGCCGATCCAGTATGCACTCTCCTACCCTAATCGCCTGTCCTCCTCATTTGAGCGTTTCGATTTTGCGAACTGCCCGAATTTTTCTTTTGAAAAACCGGATACAGAAACTTTCAGGTGCTTGTCGCTCGGATTTGAGGCAATGCGAAAGGGTGGCAATGCTGCCTGCATTTTAAATGCGGCAAATGAAGTAGCGGTAAATGCGTTTCTGAATGATAAAATTTCCTTCCTGAAAATTGCAGAGACGATCGAGAACACACTTGCAAAGGCTCCTTTCATCGCCAAGCCGTCCTACGATGATTATGTGCATTCGGATAAAGAGTCACGGATGATAGCGTCCGGATTCTGTAAATAGGTTACTTATTTTCTACCGCTAAGTCGCCAAGACACTAAGGTTTAACCGAGCTGTTTCTTCGCGGCTTTGCGTCTTAGCGGTGAAGGCTGTTCATTCAACCCTTGTCCGAATTTATCCTACTTTTGCCCCTATGACAACAATGGAAATTCTTATTAAAGCATCCCAATTAATTCTCTCTCTCTCCATCCTCGTGGTATTGCATGAGTTGGGGCATTTTGCTCCAGCCAAATGGTTTAAAATGCGGGTGGAAAAATTTTACCTCTTCTTTGATCCATGGATATCTCTCTTCAAGATAAAGAAAGGCGATACGGAATACGGTATCGGTTGGATCCCGCTTGGCGGGTATGTAAAGATCTCCGGAATGATCGATGAGAGCATGGACAAGGAACAGATGAAACAGCCTCCGCAGGACTGGGAGTTCCGTGCAAAACCGGCCTGGCAGAGACTCATCGTCATGGTGGGTGGTGTCACTGTAAACCTTGTGCTGGCTATGCTCATTTACGCCATGATCCTTTTTGTGTATGGTGAAAAATACATCACTAACGAAAATGTAAAACACGGAATCTGGTGCGTTGATTCCGTAGCGATCAATATCGGCTTGAAAAACGGGGATAAGATAATGTCGGTTGACGGAAAGAAGATCGAGCGATTCAGCGAAGTGACTCTCGAAATGCTCTATGCAAAAACGATCGAAGTGGAACGGAACGGAGAAGTCATTCAACTTAAGATAGCGGAAGGTTTGACAGGCAAATTAGTTGATTCGAAATCAAGGATGCTTGTTGCGCCCCGTATTCCATTTTATGTGGCTGAATTTACCAAAGAATCCAACGCAGAAAAAGCAGGTATAAAACTTAAAGATAAGGTCATAGGAGTTAACGATCAGCCTATACAATTCTTTGATGAGTTCAAGCCAATTGTAACTGCTCAAAAAGGAAAAGAAATCACTGTCAAGGTGCTAAGAGAGGGAAAAGAGCTGAGCATTCCGGTAAACGTATCGGCCGAGGGCTTGATCGGAGTTGGTCATGCCGGCCTCATCGAGATGGACAGACTTGGAGAAATGAAACTCAACACGCAGGAATTTGGATTTTTTGAATCCTTTCCTGCCGGAATAAGCTTAGCGATCGAACAACTTTCCAAGTATGTACGCCAGTTTAAACTCATACTTAATCCTGAAACCGGTGCTTATAAAGGAGTAGGCAGTTTTTTTTCCATCGGCAATCTCTTTTCCGGAGAATGGCATTGGGAATCTTTCTGGAATATGACTGCCATGCTCTCCGTAGTGCTTGCCTTCATGAATATTTTGCCGATCCCCGCATTAGACGGAGGGCACGTGATGTTCCTGCTCTACGAAGTGATTACCGGCAGAAAACCCAGCGACAAATTTTTGGAGTATGCACAATATGTTGGAATGGCTTTGCTGCTTTCTCTGATGGTATATGCGTTGGGGAATGATATTTTCCGGTTGTTTTAGATTCTTTTAAAAGCATGAAAAATATTTTCTTCCTTGGAATCTCATTGTTTCTTCTCCTCTCCTGCGGAAATGAAAAAAGAGCAGCCTCTTCTCCCCTCAAAGAAGGAGTTTGGAGAGGAGTACTTACCATAGATGATTCAACCGGACTGATTATCCCATTTAACTTTGATCTGGCATTCAAAAATGATTCCGCATCCATTGTCATTCACAACGCAGAAGAAAATATTCCTGTGGGTGAGATCGCTTTCTCCCATGATTCCATATTCATCAAAATGCCCGTGTTTGATTCCGAATTCCGCTGCAAAATAAGCGGAGATTCTTTGATGACCGGAAACTGGATCAATCATTCACGTACGGATAATAACCGTATTCCTTTTACGGCCTTTTACGGTGAAACATTCCGTTTTGATTGCCCGGAGTTTGAAGATAACTTTCCCTTCGAAGGGAGATGGGAATGTACGTTTGGTCCCGAAGAATCCGACAGTTCCATGGCAGTTGGAATATTCAAACAATCCAACCACAAGGCAACCGGAACATTTTTAACCGAAACCGGAGATTACCGATACCTCGAAGGATGTTATTTTGGAAAATACATGTTACTCTCCTGCTTTGACGGCTCCCACGCATTTGTTTTTCATGCCGAAGTAATGGAAGACAGCACCATTCTCGGCACGTTCTATTCGGGACTTCATTTTGAGCAAACCTGGGCCGCTAAAAAGAATGCGTCCTTTAAATTAAGAGATCCCGACTCACTCACTATCCTGAAAAAAGGAAACACGTTCGGGGAATACAAACAAATCCGGATCGATTTTGCTTTCCCAAATCTGGAGAATAAAAAAGTTTCGATGTCGGATGAAAAATACAAAGACAAGGTCGTCATCGTTCAGATCCTGGGTTCCTGGTGCCCCAACTGCATGGATGAAACCATGTTCCTGGCGGAGCTCGACAAAAAATACAGATATCAGGGACTGGAGGTTATCGGAGTGGCTTTTGAAAAAACAGATGACTTTGAAAAGGCAAAAAGCAACGTAACCCGCTTTAAAAAGAAATACAATGCGGAATATGAATTTCTTATTTCCGGATTTCAACCCAAAGACGCTGATAAAGCATTTCCGATGCTAAGCCATATCATGTCCTTCCCCACCACCATTTTCATTGACAGAAAAGGTACTGCCCGCAAGCTGCGTACCGGTTATTCCGGGCCTGCAACAGGACTGGAATACGATAAATTTGTCAAGGAAATAACAGGATTTACAGAACTTCTCTTAAAAGAATCCTGAAATATTTTGCAGACTGTCATCTTTTTCCTACCTTTAACTTCCAAAAACTCTATAGGGATTCAAACGGACAGAAAATTTATTTATCTATGAAAAAAAATTACACTCTTTCTATCACGTTCATTCTTCTCTCGATCTTCAGCGGAGAATCTTTTTGTCAGTTTACTTATACCCCCTTGGATACGATTGAATATGGCGCCATAGGAACGGAGCTGATTTGCTCTGCAGCAATCATTAACAGCACACCCAATGCTATCAACATGCGTGTTACCCGTGAACAAAATGTAATGGCGGACGCTCCAAATTGGGAAAGCGCCTTCTGTATGGATGTTTGTTATTTGAGAACTACCGATAGTGTTAACTACACGTTCGATCCAATGGATACTGTGAATTTCACTTTTCATTTTTATACAGAATTTGAAACCTCTCCGGACAGCACTACTGCCATTATGAAATGGAAAAACGTAAATACTCTTTCAAACATTTTTTATCAGCGATTTTATGGAATCACACAAGCAACTTTTGGCGTGAATGATGTATCTGTACATTCTGCCAGCGTGAGCATTTATCCTATGCCTGTTGTTTCAGGAGATGTTTTCAGCATGAGCGTTTCAAATGTAAAACCTTCAAAAAACATTACGCTTGTGGTTTACAATATGTTCGGCGGTGCGGTGAATACATCTAATGTGATTGAGGGAATTAATTTTATGAATCTTGATCTGTCCTCAGGGGTTTATTCGTACAGCTTGGTTTCAGAAGGAACAATGATCCATTCTGGGAAAATCGCGTTC
>SCSP01000234.1 GCA_004297845.1 Bacteroidota bacterium
CCGGTAATATAACAATTGCCGGCAATATCCGTGCTTACTGCGTATGCTTCATCCTGATACGATCCTCCGCCCGATTTTACCCACACCATATTTCCGGCAGCATCGTATTTTGCCACGAAAATATCGCTGTATCCCAAGCTTGTTATTTTAGTAGTTCCAAAAAGCGCGGTTCCGCTGAAATACCCCGTAATATAGCTGTTCCCGGAAACATCGGTTGCAATTCCGAACGAGGCATCTTCACCTTTACTGCCACCATTACGTACCCACAGGAGATTTCCTGACGCAGTAAATTTGGAGATGAACATATCCGCATCACCCGCCTGGGTAACTGTGGTTGAACCGAAAGTGGTAATAGTTCCTTGTATGAAAAAAAATCCGGTTACATAACAATTACCTGTAATATCCGTACTGATAGCTGATGAATAATCGTCATTTTGCCCTCCCACTTGTTTGGCCCATATCAAAACGCCATCCGGATCGTATTTAGCAATGAAAATATCGGTGCCGCCAGCACTTACCAGGTGTGTGCTGTCAAAAGCAATGGTACTGTCAAAATATCCGGTTAAAAAAATATTTCCGAAATGATCGTTCGTAATACCAGTTACTTTGTCAATGGCATGCCCCCCTGCAGTTTTGGTCCATTCCCAGTTCTGGGAGAAAGCACAAAAACCCGCAAGAAAAACGGAAGTAAAAGAAAGGTATTTTTTCATCATTATAAAGAAGTCGCAAAAGTAATATTTTTCCTTATATTACACAGAAATCCTCGAAATAAGATTTGAAATTTTCTCTTGGGAATGCCTGAAAAATTTATGGCGCTGTTTTGATCCTTCCCCACTCATTCGTGCGGATTTTCGGATGAGATTCTTCAGCCATTCTTCTGTTTCACAACAAAAAACCTGATTGGTAGTTGCCATCGAATTGAATGTATTGTGTGTCAGATAAAGAATCTTTGCGCTTCCGGCAGTTACAAAAATGTGGTTGTTCATCAACACAAACTCACTCTGATACATAGTGAAGTTGCCTTCGTTCTCCGCCCACTTTCCTTCTTCACGGAACTTAGAACTTTTCTCGGCATTTTTTTCAACAAGCGCAAGCATCTCTGAAAGTTTCTTGCAAATAAGCAGTGCGTCTTCCTTTGAAGCAAACATGCCGGATTCCCAAGCAAACTCAACCAGGTTAAGGTTACTTGCAATAGTGTCCTGATGCCATATTTCCGTAGAGGGGATCTGAATATAGGTTTCTGATATTCTTTTGCACATTTCAACTGTTTCAGGTTTTATTCCGGAGGTAGAAAACTTTTTCCCTTCCATCGAAGCAAGATTAAGTACCGCTCTTTGCCAAAAAAACATTTTGAAGGCGGAATACTCGGGCGATAGAAACTGAATGAACAGAGGTAAATCCCCTGCCGCGTAAATTATCTGTTTTGGATTGGAGGCATGAATTTTCTGAAGGTCTGCAAGAATATTTTTAATATAATCAGCGAATCCTGATTCATCGTAAATCATTTTGCGGAACTGGAATGTAGCAGAAGTATGGTCAGTGCTTGGCAGGAAATCAGGAGACATTTTGTAATGCTGGCAGAGTTTAATCATTTCATCTACGCTCAGCACGCTTTCGCCACGCATTCTGCGGTAGGCGCCATCAGCGCTTATCTCTAATACATCCCCAATTTCGTTGGCAAGCGATATGTTTTGAGGAACAGATTGCTTCAGTTTTTCAAAAAACTTTAACTGAATTGCGTTTTTAGCGTTGATTTCAGCCATGAATGTTTAGTTAAAATCCATTATCCCATCATAATTTTTTGCAAGATATACTAAATATCGTTTGCCATTTGCATAATCCCAAAAATCTCTTCTCGCTTTGTTGTTCCTATGCTGGGTATTAGGCAAAACTCATTTATTTTTTGAAGGTGTGCACATAAATCCGTTTTCTTTCTCCGCCAACTCGCCACATCTTTGTTTCATGAAAGTCAAACAACAACTAAAACAAAATCAGATGAAAACTATTAATGCAGCAATTCAAATGACCGGAGTTCTTGCAGCAAAACTCGATCAATCCATCCTTTCAAAATTTATGATTGGAAGGAAAATCGCAAAACTTTTCAAGAACAAGGTTCAGCGCACCATCTTCTTTATTCTCTGGTTCGGAAAAACAATCCTGTTCTACTGGCTCATCTGGTAACTCAAACACAAACACTAAAAACTAACTACAATGAAAAAGGCAATAATAATAGGAGCAAGCACCGGAATAGGACGCGAAACCGCCATTCAGCTTGCGCAGCAGGGATATGAAATAGGCATCTGCGCTCGCAGAAAAGAATTACTCGAGCAGCTTCAGTCAGAAATCCAAGGCACATGCCATATCATGTCAATGGATATTTCTGAAACCGAAGAAGCAAGAGAAAAACTCGCTTCCCTTATTAACAGTATGGGAGGCGTTGACATGATTATTCTCAATGCGGGAATAGGCATTCCGAATGCTGACTGGAAAGGCGAGGAAAAGATTATCAATATCAATGTAACGGGTTTTGCATCACTTGCCAATTTTTCGTTTGAATATTTCCGCACAATCGGGAAGGGATGCATTGCCGGAGTTTCTTCCATTGCCGGATTGAGAGGCGGAAGCATATCCACCGCTTACTGCGCTTCAAAAGCATTTGTGTCCAATTATATGGAAGGGCTACGCTGCAAAGCAGCTAAAGAAAATCTTGATATCACAGTAACAGACATCATTCCCGGGTTTGTTGATACACCCATGACCGAAAAACAGACACGCACTTTTTGGTCGGCATCCGCAAAGAAAGCGGCAGGACAGCTCATCTCTGCAGTCGTAAGCGGAAAATCAAAAGGATATGTAACCAAAAGGTGGGTGCTTGTTGCTACTATAATGAAAGTAATGCCCTTGTGGCTCTTAAGTAAAATCTAATTCCAAAATAAATAAACATAAACCAATAAAATCCAACTATCATGAAAACTTCAAACATCCTCATCATCGCAGCTTTAACAGCAGCGCTCACACAAACAGTAAACGCAGCTTCTTTCGAGGTACTCGGAAAAGAGTGGTACGAAAAGCGTGCGGAAGGCGCAGAAGGAACTTCCGCAAAACCTGAACCCATCAACAAAGCCATCGCTTATTATGAAAAAGCATTTGAGCAACAGGCTTCCGCAGAGAATGCAGCCGGCTTGCTCCGCTGCTATTATTTCAAAGGATCGTTTGTTTCAATGACAGCAGATGAGCAGAAAGCAATCTTCAGCAAGGGAAAAAATTTCGGGGAAGCAGCAGTAAAACAGTTTCCTTCATCAGCCCCGGTAAAATACTGGCTGGTTGCTCACATGGGCAAATGGGCAAAGACATACGGAGTTATATCCGCAGCCAGAGAAGGTGCCGCTGACAAGATTAAAAAACTGAGTGAAGAAATTATACAACTGGATCCGAATTACAACGATGCGGGCGGCTATGAAATTCTCGGACTGGTACATTTCCATTCACCGAATATTCCTTTTATCCTCACATGGCCGTCTAATAAATCTGCTCTGGAGAATCTGTACAAGGCAGCACAGTTCGCGCCAACTATTGCAAATAATCTTTGTCTTGCTCAGGCACTTGCAAAAGCAGGAAAAAAAGATTTAGCCTCTGCGCTTCTTAAGAAGACCTTGACCATGCAGCCCCGCGCTGAGAAATTGGTAGAAGACCGCAGCGGACTTAAGCGGGTAGCAGAAGTTCTTAAAAACATATAATACTAAAAACTAAAAACAATGAAAAATAAAGAATACACGCTGATAACCGGAGCAAGTTCCGGAATCGGAAAAGCGCTCGCCTTCCGGTGCGCTGCAAGACAAATGAATCTGGTGCTTGTTGCACTCCCTTGCACAGGATTGAGAGAGACAGCAGAAGAAATTTCTGAAAAATACGGCACAGATGTAAAAATCTATGAAGCCGATCTGACAGAAAACAGCATAGCAGAAAGAATTCATACATGGTGCGAAGAGGAAAAAATCCAAATCAAGTATTTGATAAATAATGCGGGAATGGGATATGCCGCAGCTTTTGAAACTGTGAAAATGAATTTTTTCAACACAATGATGAAGCTGAACATGAATGCCGTAGTTGCCATGACACATGCATTTATTCCAGACCTTAAAAAAATAAGCGGAGCAGGTATTCTGAATGTGAGCAGTATGGCTTCTATGCTTCCCATTCCCAATAAATCTGTTTATGCTGCCTCAAAATCATTTGTTCTTTCTTTTTCGCGGGCAATGTATCAGGAACTCAAGTCCTATAACATTCATGTCAGTTGTTTATGCCCTGGGGCAGTTCCGACCAGCGAACAGGTAAAAGAAAGAATGCGAAACGGGGGATGGATTCACAAACTTTTTTCCAGCAAGGCAATGACTGTAGCTGAGAAAGCAGTCAGCAGATTTCTAAAAGCAAAGCCATTGATTATTCCAAACTATGCTGACAATATTGTTTTTCAGATTTCAAAACTCATTCCTGCAAATATCAGAATTGCATTAATGGGCAGAATAATGGGATTTAATAAGAGCAAATAAAACGTATGACAATGAAAAAAATAATCAGACTTCCGCTCATCGTCTTTCTGGCGGTTTCAATAGTTGCAAATGCAGGCACGCTGCCAAATAAAAATCAGGCATTAAGAAGCTTAAGCATGAAAAATTTTGAAAATGAAAACAAGGCATCGGATTTCAGCAGCGCAAAAAAAACAATCAGCGGATTAACAAATCTTCGGTTTAGAAAAAACATCAGAATAAGAATTATCACACAAGGATTGAATGCAAAGATGAAAATTTCAAAAGGAATTTATCCTGAATGTTATCCTGCCCGCTTTTCACTCAAACTATATTACTCATTCTAAAATTATTACTATGAATATCACTAAAGAAGACAAACAGACGGTGACCGACATCATCACTCAGTCGATGGGAAACCTTCCGGGAATAAAATGGATCGTAGGCAACAATCCCCGCACCACGCACAAGCGCCTGAGAGTGCTCGCGGATTTTGTTTTTGAAACAGCGTTTTCCAGAAACGGAATCTTTCTTTCATCTGACAGAAAAGGCGTGGCGGTTTTCTTTAAACCTGAAATTAAAAAAACTTTCAGAGATTACTGGAACCAGTTCAGGTTTGCCGTGCGCTGTACAGGAATTTTTCATGCGTATGAAATTTACAGGCACGAATCGTACATAGTGAAGCAGCGTCCCAATCCAGGCACCTATCTCTACTTCTGGATTTTCGGAGTGCTTCCTGATGCCAGAGGATTTGGCGCAGCAACGCAATTAAAGGATATTATCCTTTCTGAATCTCAAAAACAACAGCTGCCTATTTATCTTGAAACCACTAATCCCCAGAACAGGCGCGTCTACGAACGATATGGCTTCAAAGTCTATCACGAGTGGTTTGTGCCCGGCCGGAATTTTACTTTCTGGTTTATGAAGCGTGATATTTCCATCTCAAAAAACATTAACCCTTAATCCAAATTATATGCAATTCGAAATTTCTTTTAAACAGTCAGACCTTGTCCCCTTCTTATGCATTGTGGCATCCACCTTTTTCTTCAGTGCGTACTGGTTTATTTTCGTCTCAAAAAATATCGAGAAATATTTCTATAAAAAATTTCCGGATGACAAGGACAGGATTTACCATGTGCTTTTCACCAAATACACTGGCTTTCTTCTCATGGGAGTTATTCCCTGCATCTTTTCCCTTGTCATCATGCCGCAATACACGTTGAGTGATTACGGAATCAGCTTTTCAAAAGGAACAAATCACACATCATTTTACTGGATTGCCGCGTTAAGTCCGGTCATTCTAATCATGAACTGGTTTTCTGCCAGAAGACCGGAAGTTTTCTCTCTGTATCCGCAAATAAGAGTAAAAGAATGGAATGCAAAACTCATTATTCATTATTCGCTGTCATGGTGCGCATACCTTTTCGGATATGAATTTCTGTTTCGCGGGCTTTTGCTTATTCCGCTTGCCGATACAATCGGTGTGTGGCCTGCCATAGCGGTGAACATTGCACTTTATTCCGCAACGCATATCAGCAATGGAAAGAGCGAAACTATTGGCGCTGTTCCGCTCGGATTGGTTTTATGCCTCCTCACTTTGCAAACCGGAACCATCTGGATTGCTTTTGGGGTTCATGTGGTCCTCGCGTTATCCAGCAACCTTATGGCGCTGAAATTTAATCCGGAAATGAAAATTGTTAAATCAGTAAACAGAAAATAAAATAAACATCCACCATTTAAATAAAAATAAAATGAAATATTTTGTAACAGGAGCAACAGGTTATATTGGCGCTCACCTCGTAAGACGGCTGACAAATTCAGGACATACCGTGCACGCCCTTGTGCGGGATTACAAAAAAGCGCAGGCAATCAAAAACGAAAGGGTAAAATTGTTTATGGGCGACATAACCGATCCGCTTTCAATAGAAAAGGCGATGGAAGGATGCGATTATGTTTTTCATCTGGCTGCGTTCGCAAAAGTCTGGGCAAAAAACCCGAAAACTTTTTTTGATTTGAATGTAACGGCAACCAACAATGTGCTCGATGCCGCCATGAAACACGGCATAAAGCGCTGTGTAGTTACATCCACTGCGGGAGTTTTTGGCGCCTCTCTTGACGAAACCATTACAGAAAAGTCTTCCCGTAATTTTGATTTTTTCAATGAATACGAAAGTTCAAAAGCATTATCCGAATCCAAAATAAAGGATTATGTCATTGCAGGTCTTGATGTGGTAATTGTTTCACCCACCCGCGTTTATGGTCCCTATCTGTTCGGCAGCCCCGAATCGGTTACATTGATGATTGAAAAATTTGTTAACGACCGATGGAGGTTCATTCCCGGGAACGGAAAGAAAAAAGGAAATTACATTTTTGTTTCGGATGTAGCGGATGGACATCTGCTTGCTATGGAAAAAGGACAGAAAGGACATACCTACATTTTAGGCGGAACAAACCATGATTATATTGAGTTCTTCGATGCGCTGAAAAAATTATCAGGAGTAATCAGGAGGATGATAAAAATTCCTCTCGCATTGCAATCATTCATTGCTTATTTGCAATTGATAAAAACATGGTTTGGAAGAGAACCATTTTTCACTCCCAAATGGATTGCCAAAGGGAAATACGACTGGCATGTAACTCCGGATAAAGCAATACACGAACTGGGATTAAAGATTACCTCGCTTGAAGAAGGCTTGCAAAGAACCATGGAATGGGCAAGAAGCAGAAAGGCTGAACAGGAATGAGCGGTCTATTTTCCAATCCGACAGAATTAATGCGGAGGTAAAATAAAATGAACTATTTAAATAACAATTAAAAATCAAACGACATGAAACAAGCAACAAACAAAATTTTTATGGG
>SCSP01000235.1 GCA_004297845.1 Bacteroidota bacterium
GATTAGTTTTGCAATGCGGGATTGAAAATCCCCGAACTCATCGGTCGGGATTACCAAACCAACATCCAAGCTAAATCCCGACCAGCGCCTTGTGCTTTTTTTTATTATGAATACAAATCCGAACGAGCGGGGGAAATTTTTTCCAGCAAGTTTGTTGAACAGAAACTTGTTTTCTAACTAAAAGAGGCTTTACTTCACCTCAAACCCGAGCAGCTTTTCTCCTTCCAAATAAGCTTCCAGCTTATCCCCGATTTTTACAGGGCCAACACCAACGGGAGTACCTGTAAAAATGATATCTCCAATTTTCAGGGTAATGAATTTCGAGAGGAAGGCAAGCACTTTGTCAAAAGAAAAGAGCAGGTCGCTGGTATTTCCTTTTTGAACGGTTTTGCCGTTTATATCGAGGTGAAAGCCAAGGTTATTCATTTGTGCGAACTTGCTTTTAGAAACAAATTTTCCGATGGGGGCAGAAAAGTCAAAGGATTTTGCTTTTTCCCAGGGCAAGCCTTTGGTCTTTTGGGCTTTCTGTATATCCCGCGCTGTGAAATCAATTCCAACGGTTATTTCATCGTAGTACTTGTGCGCGAAGTTTTCGGTAATAGTTTTCCCCACGCGATTTATTTTAAGAACGATCTCAATTTCGTGATGAATATCGCTTGAAAAATCAGGGAGGTAAAATGGCTTGTTGTCGAGCAGGAGAGCGGTATCCGGTTTCATAAAAAAAACAGGCTCTTCAGGAATTGCAGAGTTCAATTCTTTGATGTGCTGAAGGTAGTTTTGTCCGATACAGATGATCTTCATGAAATCTGCGAAATATTAAATGGGTACGAAAAAGATGAAATGTTAGCCGGTCTTTTGTTTGGTCTTTTGAAAAATTTCTGTAATTACTTTTTTTGTGTGTAACGAAAAATCTCCCCGCATCATCCAATCGTAATACTGGGGTTCGGTTTTGAACACCTCTTCTGCGGATTTTCCGGAATGTTTGCCGAAATTAAAAACGGCTATGTTTTTTTCATTGTAAATAAATCTTCCCGCGAAATCAAGTTTGCGTGAGCGGGAGGTGAAATTGTGCAGGTAAGTTGTATCGCCTTTCAAATCCGGATATTTTTCCAGCTGCGCTTCCAGTATCTCGTAAGTGGCATTAATATCTGCCTCGGCACTGTGTGCATTCTCAAGCAGCTTGCCGCAGTAAAATTTGTACGCAGCAGAGAGGGTACGTTCTTCTTTTTTATGAAAAATTCCCTGAACATCCACAAATTTCCGTTCGTTGGTGCCGAAATCAATCCCTGTACGGAGGAATTCTTCCATTAGCAGCGGAATATCAAAATAATTGCAGTTGTATCCGGCAAGATCACAATCTTCAAGAAATTTAACAAGTTCATTGGCGCATTGCTTAAAGGTGGGCGCATCCAGCACATCCTGATCGCTGATGCCGTGTATTTTGGTAACCTCTTCAGGAATATGAATGGTAGGGTTGATAAGAAGAGTTTTGCTTTCTTTTCTTCCTCCATCGGGAGGAAATATCTTGAGGATGGAAATTTCTACGATCCTGTCTGAAGCAATGCTAAGACCTGTAGTTTCAACATCGAAGAAGGCCAGGGGTCGTGCTAAGTTCAATTTTGCCATTTGAGTTTTCTTATCTTCCTATGCTTGTGTAAATAAATCCAAGTTCTTTCATCTGATCTTTTCCGTACAGGTTTCTTCCGTCAAATATTGCTTTTCCTTTCATTCGCTTTTTTACCTTGTCGAAATCAGGAGTGCGGAAGAGCGACCATTCCGTGCAGATAAGAAGCGCATCGGCCTCTTTCAGCGCTTCGTAGTGGTCGGCAGCAAAAGTAATTTTATTGCCAAGCAGTTTTTTTGCGTTGTTCATCGCCTCCGGGTCATAGGCTGATACAACGGCCCCTGCTTTTAATAATTCCTTGATGTTGTACAGTGCCGGGGCTTCACGGATGTCATCTGTATCGGGTTTGAACGCAAGTCCCCATACCGCGATTTTTTTTCCTTGGAGGTTATTTTTAAAATACGTTTTTATTTTAGGAAACAGCGCAAGTTTTTGTTTTTCATTCACACGCATCACTGCATCCAGCATTTTAAAATCATAATCCGCCTCATCAGCGCTCTTTGCCAGCGCCTGTACATCCTTCGGGAAACAACTTCCTCCGTAGCCAATGCCGGGAAATAAAAATCTTTTTCCGATCCTGTCGTCTGAGCCGATTCCGCTTCTAACCATATCTACATCAGCGCCCACCTTTTCGCACAAGTTCGCGATCTCATTCATGAAAGTTATTTTAGTGGCGAGAAAAGCGTTGGCTGCGTATTTTGTCAGTTCAGCGGATTTTTCATCCATGAAAATTATCGGATTGCCGGAGCGAAGGTAGGGCTTGTAAAGTTCTTCCATCACCTTTTTTGCTTTCTCTGAAGATGTTCCGATAACCACACGGTCCGGCTTCAAAAAATCATCCACCGCAAATCCTTCGCGCAAAAATTCCGGATTGCTCACTACGTCAAATTTCACTTTTGAGTGTTTTGCAATTGCTTTACTCACTTTTTCCGCTGTTCCCACAGGGACGGTGCTTTTGTCCACTATCACTTTATAATCCTTTATGATCTTTCCAAGTTCTCCGGCAACGCCTAAAATATAACTCAGGTCAGCAGAACCATCTTCTCCCGGAGGAGTGGGCAGGGCAAGGAATATGATTAATGATTTGTCAATGGCCTCCTTCAGGTTCGTAGTGAAGAGCAAACGTCCTGCTTTGATGTTCCTGTGAAATAACACATCTAAGTGCGGTTCATAGATAGGCACTTTGCCGTCCTGCATCTTTTTTACTTTTTCAGCATTATTGTCTACGCAAATGACGTTGTTGCCTGTTTCAGCAAGGCAAGTGCCCGTAACCAGCCCGACATATCCTGTTCCTACTATTGCTATATTCATTTTGCAAATTCTAAAACGGAGTCTGTTATGTATTTTAATGTCTGTTCATCCAATTCCGTATGCATTGGGAGAGAAATTACGGAGGCGCAAAGTTGGTCTGTTACCGGATATTTTTTCCCTTCATTTACAGAGTGGCGATATGCTTTTTGCGAGTGCAGAGCAACGGGATAATAAATCATGGATGGGATTGCCTTAGAAGCAAGATGCTCTTTTAGCTTATCTCTGTCAACTCCATTTAATTTCAGCGTATACTGATGAAAGACATGGGTGGAATTTTTCCCGCGAACCGGTATAGCTATTTTTGGATTTCCGGAAAAAGCCTTGTCGTAATAGGTGGCCGCTTTATTTCGCGCAACGGCATATTCGTCAAGGTACTTCAATTTTACTTTCAGAATAGCTGCCTGAATGGAGTCCAACCGGGAGTTGACTCCCAGTACTTCGTAATGATATTGCTTGCTCTGTCCGTGATTGGCTATCATCCTGCATTTTACAGCAAGAGCCTCATCGTTTGTATAAAGTGCACCAGCGTCTCCGTAAGCCCCAAGATTTTTAGAAGGGAAAAAGGAGGTAGTGCCGATAGTGCCGATAGTGCCGGCTTTCTTTGTTGTTCCATCGGCAAAAGTATAGTTGGCTCCGATTGCCTGGGCGGTATCTTCAATCACGAACAGTTGGTGGTTTTTGGCAAGCGCAAGAATTGGTTCCATATCCGCGCATTGTCCGAAGAGATGCACCGGAACAATAGCCTTTGTCTTTGGAGTAATTGCTTTCTCGATCTCTTTGATGTCGATATTGAATGTATCAGCACAGACATCCACCAGCACAGGAACCAGACCAAGGAAAGCAATTGTTTCAACGGTTGCTGCAAACGTGAAATTGGCGGTGATCACTTCATCGCCCCGTTTTAAGCCCAATGCCATCATGGCAATTTGAAGCGCATCGGTGCCATTGGCACAGGGAATCACATACTTTACCTCCAAATATTTTTCCAGGTCTGATTGAAATTCTTTTACACTTGGCCCGTTAATAAAGCGCGCAGACTGAATAACTTCCTGTATGGCAGCATCCATCTCCGGTTTGATCTTTTCATACTGGCTGACTAAGTCAACCATCTGAATATTTCTGCTTACTTTTACCATGTACGAATAACGAATAAGAAATACGAATGTACAAATTACGGGTAATCTGCAAAAAGCGTCCTAATAACTATCGGGATTATACGAAATTACGAATGAGGTTGTTTCTGTATTTGGTTTTTTCTGCCTGCTTTTCCGATGCTCAGAACGTAAGAGATTCTTCTTTATTTATCCCAATGCTGAAGTTTTCTTATGCAGCATATATGCCGGGCGGAGATTTGTCTGATCGGTTTGGCGTAAGTTCAGCGATTGGAATAAAATTTTCCATAAAAACAAAGAAAAATTTATTTTTGGGAGTTGATGGAAGTTTTATTTTCGGAAATAATATTAAAGAGAAAGGAATACTCGACAGCCTTAAAACTTCAACCGGTTTTATTATTGATCAAAATGGAAATCCTGCTACGGTTCGTTTGTTTGAGAGGGGGTTCACTGCTTCCATTCACATCGGGAAACTTTTCCGCTTGTTGTCAAATAATAAGAATTCAGGATTGCTGATTTATGGAGGTCCGGTCTATTTCCAACACAAGATAAGAATTGATGATATAGGAGGGCAATCTCCCCAGCTTGTAAAGGGGTATAAAGAGGGATACGATCGTTTGACCGCTGGCTTTGGGTTTCATGAGTTTGCAGGTTACATGTATCTGGGCAACAACCGCATCCTGAATTTTTTCGGAGGATTTGATTTTGTTCAGGCCATTACAAAAAGTCAACGGAGTTATAATTACGACTTAATGAATTCAGACACAGACAGTCGTTTTGATATATTATCAGGAATTCGTTTTGGATGGATACTGCCGCTGTATAGAAGTTCTCCTCAACAATTTTATTATCACTGATAATCTACCCATTACGAATTTACGGATTAATGATATTTCTTTTCTACCAAATCGGGATTCGATTATTTTATTTCGGATCAGTTATTTCCTTATTTTTTAATTCTAAAGCAAGATTATTCGTTAAGGGAAGAAAAGATATTTTTAAACAGTTAGATCAAAAAATATCCGGCCTTCGTACTCCAGACTTCCCACTCGCGTGGTTTCACTGTGCTTCGCTTGGAGAGTTTGAGCAGGCAAGATATTTAATTGAGAAAATCAAGGGTCAAGGGTCAAGAGTCAAAATTTTAATCACCTTTTTTTCCCCTTCGGGTTATGAAATACGAAAAAATTACGATGGAGCGGATTTTGTTTTTTATTTGCCCGTTGATACACAATCCAATGTAAAACGATTTCTTGACATTGTAAACCCATCGCTGGTATTTTTTGTGAAGTATGATTTTTGGTACAATTACCTGAATGAATTGAATAAAAGAGAAATTCCCACTTATCTTGTTTCTGCAAATTTCCGGCTGGAACAATTTAAGGGGATGTATGGAAAGTACCTGAGGAAAGTTTTAGAATTCTTCACGAAAATTTTCGTACAGAATGAGTCTTCAAAAAATATTCTGGCTGAGCTGAAAATAGAAAATGTTGCTGTAAGCGGAGATTTGCGCTATGATAAAGTTGCGCAGGCTGCTTTAAATCCGGAGAAGCTGCAGCTTATTCATCATTTTAAGGGAGAGAAAAAGATTTTTATTGCCGGAAGTACCTGGAAAAAGGACGAGGAAATTATTTCAGGTTATAGCTTAACTGCTGCAGGTTATAAATTGATAATTGCGCCTCATGAGGTGAATGAAGCGCATATTGAAAGCGCGCTGAAGTTATTCCCTGAAGCACTTCGTTATTCCATGGTAATTAAAGAGTCGGTTACAACTGCGTTGGATAAATTAGAGGACTCCCGGGTGATAATCATTGATAACATCGGTATGCTTTCAAATCTCTATCAGTATGCTGATATTGCGTACATAGGAGGAGGGTTTGGCGCAGGCATTCACAATATACTCGAAGCAGTTGCTTTTGGTGTGCCGGTGATCTTTGGACCCCATCATCAGAAATTTCCAGAAGCGAATGAAATAATCGAGCATGGCGGAGGGTTCTGCATCACAGATGCAAATGATTTTAACAAAGTTTTGGAGCTTCTTCTCTCAGATGAAATGGT
>SCSP01000236.1 GCA_004297845.1 Bacteroidota bacterium
ATCTTGCTTTCTATGCAATTGCAACCTGGATTAACTGGAACTATTATACCAAGCCGGGCGCTGAGCGTTTCGACTGGGGAACCAAGTGGGGAACCTGGTGGGATAAAGCAAAACACACTTGGGAAGGAGCAGATAAGTTGGCGTAAAAAAGATGCCCCGGCCCTAAAGGGTGAAATACAAATACTCCTCTTCAGGAGTCGGGGCAAACGGAGGTATCATCTTATGGATTTATTACTTATAGGAGGAATAATTTACGGTGTGATTCTGATAATGGTAATGTTTGTGAAAACAAAATTTACCGAACCATTCAGGATAGATGCACTCATAATACCTGGTTTTTCAGAAAAAACCCGCCCTATAAATCTTGTGGCAGGAATTTGTTTTGCAGGATACAGCATTTATTCCCTCTTAAACGGGTAAAATATGGCGATGATGGAAGCAACTTGCTAACTCTCCTCATCTAAAACCTGTTTATTATCATAATTTAGATTTTCTATTACTTGTTTCTTTGTGATGAAAAGCATATCAAAAGGTGCTTTTTTACATATGGAGGAAACAGTCAGCGCGAAATCTCACCGAATGCTTTTCCTGAATACATTGGCTTTTACCGTGTGTTTTGCAGTATGGATGTTCAATGGAGTCATGGTAACTTTTCTTGTGGACAAAGGAGTATTCGACTGGGGGCCGGTAGAAATCGGATGGCTGCTCGGTATTCCGGTTCTTACGGGTTCAATATTTCGCTTACCCTTAGGAATACTGACGGATAAATATGGCGGGAAATGGGTTTTTGCATCACTGCTTTTGTTTTGTGCAATTCCAATGTATTTTCTTAGCGAAGCAAACAGTTTTTTGAGCTTTGCCTGGTTAAGTTTTGGTTACGGGATGGCAGGAACAGGATTCGCGGTTGGCATTGCTTATACTTCGGTTTGGTATCCTAAAAAATGGCAGGGAACTGCTCTTGGAACATTTGGTGCAGGCAATGCCGGAGCTGCTATTACCACCTTACTTGCTCCAACTATATTAGGAAAACTAACTGATAATGGAGTTGCTATTGAGCAATGGCGTACACTTCCAAAAATTTATGCGGCAGGGCTAATCATTATGGCTGTTATTTTTATTTCGTTTGCGATTAATAAAAAACCTTCTGTTGAAGTAAGAAGTATGAAACAAATGCTTGCCCCGCTGAAAAGTACGCGTGTGTGGCGTTTTGGTTTATATTATTTTTTGGTATTCGGATGTTTTGTAGCATTCTCGCAATGGCTGGTTCCTTACTTCGTAAATGTTTATGGAGCTACTCTTGTGGTTGCCGGATTATTTGCTTCACTTTTTAGTTTGCCTTCCGGGATAATCAGATCTTTAGGCGGATGGATATCTGATAAGTGGGGAGCGAGAGGAGTAATGTTCAAAGTTTTTTTATGGTCAATTATTCTGAGCGCGTTGTTAGTGATTCCAAAAATGGAGTTGCAATCACCAGGCAAGGGAATTCAGGCAAGCAAGAACGGCAAAGTAACTTTTGTCTCCGACACTTTAATCCGTGTTGATTCAAAAGATTATCCCGTAAAAAAAATCTCCGTTAAAGCAGATGAAACAAATACAAAAAAATCAATCCTTCCTATAAAGGATAGCTGGCAAACACCAGTTGTAAAAGAAGGAGATGAAATAAAAAAGAAACAATTATTGGCAAGCGGAACGTCACGAATCAACTTTGCAGCAAATATGTGGATTTACGCATTCTTGGTTCTATTCATAGGAATCGTCTGGGGAGTCGGCAAAGCAGGTGTATATAAATTCATTCCTGATTATTTTCCGAATGTAGTGGGGGTTGTGGGAGGAATGGTAGGCGTGATAGGTGGACTAGGAGGGTTTGTTTGTCCAATCATCTTCGGGTACTTACTCGAATGGACTGGATTATGGACAAGCTGCTGGATGTTTATGCTCCTGCTTTCTACCCTTTGTTATATCTGGATGAAGCGCACAGTAAGAAATGTCATTTTAAAACGTGCACCTGACATTGCACATGATATGGAACATAAAAACGGAAATGGAAATCATTAACAGAAAAATTTAAAAATATGGAAACAGCCATTCAGCGCTACCTCTGTTGCAGAAGGCAGAGATTTAACCAAAAAATACTGCTTTTTTGCATATATGACCAATATCATTTTTCACGTTGATATTAATAGCGTCATTTACATTAAAACATAACGCCCATGATCAATATCGAAGAATCATTAAAGAGAGGAACTCCGATAGAAATATTAGAAAAACTTCAGGGAAAAGAAGTATTAAAAAAACTTCAGGGAACCGAGCCTGTGAAAAAAGATGTTGAGAAAGGGCTCGAAGACACAGAGCATTCACCCATGGATCCGCCTTCTGCTTATGAGCAGCCTGGGAAAGTGAAAGTTTCGTTTGATACCATGGATAAATCTCTGTTGGAGTTTGTGGATGAACACAAAATTGCCATGAAGCAAGTGGAAGATTTTGAAAAAGCGCTCGTGCAATTTAAAACAAGCGGGTACAAAGTGGATCAGAAAATGAACGAGATATTCAGCGCCTTCTTTAAATATTTTGACACCGAACTTTTGCCACATAATGACAAGGAAGAAAAAACATTGTTTCCATTACTTAATAAAAGATTAATTGAAGCCGGAGAGCACAGCAAAGGAGATGATAAACTTACCGCTATTGATGTAATGGAGGATGACCACGTAAAATTTATTCAGCTGGGCGCTTTGGCGTTTAATTTTTTCGGTCTCGCTACACGCATTAAAGATGAGGGCTCAAGAATATTTATTCTCGATACTGCTTATGAAACTGCACGTGAACTGATCGAACTTCTGAAACTTCATATATACCGGGAAGACTATACCTTGTTTCCACTCGCGCAGAAATACCTGAGCAAAGAAGAATTTGATTTGATCGAAAAAAAAATGCATAGACACTAATGGAAATTTCCGAAAAAAATATCTCGGATCAATTTGGCCGGATACACGATTATCTGCGCATCTCCCTTACAGAACGATGCAACCTGAGGTGCTTTTACTGCATGCCCGAAGAAGGAATTGCATTGCGCCCGAAGTCACAGTTTATGACAAAGGAGGAGGTGATCCGGATGGCCGAAACGTTTGTATCTCTGGGAATCAAAAAAATCCGTCTTACCGGAGGCGAACCCTTGGTAAGAAATGATGCCAAAGAAATTATTGATGCCTTATCCGGCCTGCCGGTAGAACTCGCCATTACCACCAACGGAATCCTGGTGAATAAATACATAGATACCTTTATTTCAAGCGGGCTGAAGTCTGTTAATGTGAGCCTGGATTCGTTGCAACGGGATAAACTGAATTCCATTACAAGAAGAAATTATTTCGATACCATCATTTCAAATATTCGTCTGCTAATTAAAAACAATTTTCATGTAAAACTCAATGCTGTAATTATACGAGGTGTGAATGACGATGAGATTGTTGATTTTATTGAATTTACGAAAGACAATAACGTACATTTTCGTTTTATTGAATTCATGCCCTTTGATGGAAACAAATGGGACTGGAGCAAGGGTCTTTCTTATAAGGAGATTCTTGATATGGTAAAGCTCAAGTACAGGAATAACCTTACACGTATGGAAGATCGAAAGAATGATACTTCAAGGAATTTCAGAGTTCATGGATACAAAGGCACTTTTGCAATAATTAGTTCTGTTACAAACCCCTTCTGCGGCACCTGTAATCGTATTCGTTTAACTGCTGACGGTAAAATAAAGAATTGTCTTTTTTCCGATTCTGAAACCGACTTGCTTTCTGCTATGAGAAGAGAAGAAGATATCATCCCTATGATCCAGGAAACAGTTTGGCATAAAAAATCGATGAGAGGAGGAATGAATTCAATAGAGGATTTTGGAAAGCAAAAAAACAGATCAATGGTGGCAATTGGTGGATGAATAAAAATAACCAGCCCCATCCCTAAAGGGAGAAGATCCACAGCGCTTACGCTCCCTTTAGAGTTGGGGAAAACAGGAATAATATGAAAAATGAAATCTTACAACAGCATTCTTTAGGGCTGGGGGCAAATGATATGCTTGAAGCTGCATTTAATTTCTGGTATTCCGACAAGGAACATATCCGTTCTCCTTTCCCGGAATATATCCGTGAATCATTGCGTATGAAGGCGATCGATAAATTCTTTGACTGGGTGAATAAATCTGCCGAAAAAGCAAAAAAGGAAATTAATGACGAAATTGTGGCTGAGAAATTTGAAGAGATTTTGTTTGAAACAGCGCTTCCAATGGTTCTCACAGAGGATGAGAGATTAACCATACGTTATCCATTTATGATGCGCATGGGTGATGTGGTGAGCGTAAAAGAAATTCCGGAGGTGGAAACATCAAATGAAGTGATTGACCGTTCGTTTCTGAAGCGCGGGGACTTTGCCTACATGAAAGTGAAACTTAAAAATACTTCGACCGGTAAAGTTTGGGAAAGGGAATTTGAATTGCCGGAATAGTCAATTCATTTAGTTTCTATCCCGGATACGTAATTCTTAATTTCTTTTAGCGAGCCGTCCTCGTAATAATAGGTGATTGGACCTTGTAGTTTATCATCTGAAAAAGATCCTTCACTTTCAATTTTACCATTTGGATACCAATGAGTAAATTTTCCGTTTAATTTGTCGTTTTTATATATGTTCTCATTGATGTTTTGACCATTGCTATCCCAAATGGTCCATACTCCATCCCGCTTACCATTCACAAAGTTACCCTGCATCTGTTTTTTCCCGTTCTCATAGAACCAGCACCACTCGCCTTCATCTTTCCCGTTGATGTGCTCTCCAATAACTTTTGGCGTTCCGCTCTTATAATTTCTGCTTCCCGATGAAAACTCATAAGTTCCCCAAATAGACACAACAACAATGCTGACCACAATAATCCGATGGTATTGTAAATTATTTTTGAGCGCAGATCTATCCGCCATATAAATATTTTAGAAACGGCTAAACGGTGTCGTATACCTTCAAATCCTGCGTTTTATCCATCTCAAGGACATAAATTCTTTGTGGGTTCACAACATGAATATCTATTCCAAAATTGATCGCCTTTTTATCCTGCAGTGTTTTCAGGTCGTTGTGATGTTTGTCGTTGTACGAGAAAACAAAAAAGTGTTTATCGCCAAAATGGTCCAATAATTTTGACACAATCACAATATCAGCATCTTTTACATTTTCTCTCTGTTCTTTCAATTGACTATAAGGAAATCCGTATTCCTTTTCAAAGATATCAAGCATGCTTTCATGAGCTTTAAACAGGTCATCAAGATTTTTAATTTCCCAAATGGACATATTGTCATATTTGAGATAGTTGTTGGTGTAATCAGTGATAGTCATAAATTTTATTTTTGATAATGTTGAGCTCCTTCAATAATTCTGAAAATATGCAGGATGGCAGGAAACAAAGCATCCATAGTTTCTTTTGCTCCTTTGGTAGATCCCGGCAAAGCAAGTATGAGTGTATTGCCTTTCATCCCTGCTACTCCGCGCGAAAGCATAGAAAAAGGAGTTCGGTCCTGTCCATAATTACGGGCTGCTTCCATAATACCCGGAATTTCCCTATCCAATAAAGGGCGAATCGCTTCCGGAGTAACATCTCTGGGCGAAAGGCCGGTACCTCCGGTAAAAATGATCATGTCATTTTTCAGATCCATCAGTGATTTTACTTTCTTATGAATATCAGCAATCTCATCCGGAATGATCGTATAGTCCGAAATCGCAACACTATATGTTTCCAGCTTTTTAATGATCGCTTTTCCGGCTTTGTCCTCCTTTTTACCTGCCGAAATACTGTCGGAACAAACCACAACTGCCGCTTTAAGGTCTTTTCTGAATTTATCCGTAAAATCTGACTTGCCGCCTTTCTTCTCCTTCAATTTGACCGAGCTGATCTCAATTCCTTTATCAATGGGCTTCAGCATATCATACATAGTAAGAGCTACCACCGAGGCTCCGTGCATGGCTTCCACTTCTACTCCTGTTTTATACACCGTATGCACCTCTATTTCGATCTGGATTTCCATGTCGCGGATCTCGTAGCGTATCTGTGTGAACTCAACCGGCATGGGGTGGCAATCGGGTATCATGTCGCTGGTGCGCTTTACCGCAAACAAGCCGGCAGTCCGCGCGGCTTCCAACACATCCCCTTTTGGAACTGTTTTGTTTTTCACTGCTTCGATCGTTTCCTTTTTGCTAGCCTTCAGAATAGCGGTTGCAATCGCAACGCGAAGAGTGGAGGATTTATGTGTAATGTTTACCATAGATTTAACCCCGTCCCCAAAGGGAGAAGATATTTAATTTTTATTATTTGTTTGCTCATTTGTCTTTTCTCCCTTTAGGGCAGGGGTGTCTTTATTCTCCTTCCAAATGTATGTTTCATCTTCAAAAATCTCTTTTCCAAAAATGGGCACATTCGCTTTTATCTCCTCCACAATCCACCGACAAGCGTCAAATGCAATGGCGCGGTGTTTTGAGGAAGTGAAAACGAAGAGGCATATCTCACCGGCTTTCACCTTTCCCATGCTGTGATAAATATGCATGCAGGTAAGATCGAATTTTGAAAATGCGGACTCACGTATTTCATGAAATTTTTCCTCTGCCATATCTTCGTAAGCGGAATAATCAATTGCCTTAATAGTTTTTCCATTTATTTCATCTGCCCGCACCTGACCAAGGAAAATATCGTGCGCACCAATGGTTGTTTTTGAACTGTGCTTGGCAATGGAATCCGCAATAAACTGCGGACTTACCGGTCCGTTAACAAAAACCCTGTGTTTTTTCTTTTCGACTAACATTTTTTTCAATTTTATTTAGTGTTTTACAATATATATTATCCACCGGCAAACGGAGGCAGCAATGCGATTTCATCGCCTGATTTTAAGGTGCTGTTTTCTTTAACTATCTTCCTATTAACCGAAATTAAAAAAATAAAGTCTTTCATAGCAGGATACTGACAGAGTATTTCTTGTTTTAGAGAAAAAGTATCTTCAATATCTTTAATTTTAATTTCCGCCTTTCCGGCTGCATCAACTAAAGGTCC
The DNA here is from genome assembly GCA_004297845.1 of Bacteroidota bacterium. Taxonomy (GTDB): domain Bacteria; phylum Bacteroidota; class Bacteroidia; order Palsa-948; family Palsa-948; genus Palsa-948. Next base: position 7,079 of record SCSP01000236.1, read on the forward strand.
AAAGAGTTTAACCTGAATACTCATGGGAAGCTTGTAGTATGGATTGATATTCGGCAGGGGTATTTACATTCATAAACCATTGCTTCGGCAGTTCATCTCCCGAAAAATAAATTCTGTGCACATTAAAAAAGCCCAGAGAATCTTTCATTCTCCAATTACACGATCGCAGGAGTTTTTCGAATTTATTATTGCAGGATATGGAATATACCGCACAAAGTGGCTCCAGTTTTCCATCATCATGCTCAGGAATCACAATTTCACCCTCATTGGATTCATTAACAAGGACGGAAAGCGCTTTCTCTGAAACAAATGGCATATCGCAACTAATCACCAGCATTTTATCGGTTTTGGTATAAGATAACGCTGTGTGAATCCCACCCATAGGCCCGCGATCCTTGATGATATCGTTATAAACCCTATACCCAAGATATTCGTAGTTTTTTCCATTTGAAATAATGATGATCTCATTTACAAGTGGTTTAAGAATATCAATGGTTCTTTCAACTATTTTTTTTCCCTCTATCAGCAGCATGCCTTTATCAGAACCCATCCGGCTGTTTTTGCCGCCTGCCAGAATTACTCCGGTTATATTCGCTTTGTTCATTTAGTATGGGTAACTAATAATTTAATGCTGGCAAGCAGTAATACGGCTGCAAGTATCTTTTTCAAAACCGGATTCTTCATTTTTTTGCTTCCGAAATACGCGCCTGCAAATCCTCCGGTCAGTGTAATAACAAGCCATAAATAAACCGATGTGTCAATACTTAATCCTTTCATGAATAAGCCACCCAAAGCAGAAACCGAATTAACAAATATGAACAAAGCGGAGATGGCAGCTGTTTCTTTCATATTAGCCCAGTGAAATAATAAAATCAGGGGACTTAATACAATTCCTCCTCCAATACCTATCATTCCGGATAAAAAACCAATTGATACACCCAGCAACACGGCTATTAAATTGTTCATTTTCTTTGTCTCTTCGTTTTCTTTCCCGAAAACTCCCAGTAGCCTCAAAACAGGAAAAATCAATAATATACCCAGTATCTTTTTGTACATAGTTGCATCCACTGTGATCAAAGCGCCCAGAAACGATGCCGGAACTGAGGCAAAAGCAAACGGAAGGAACATTTTCCATTTGAAATGTCCGCCTTTGTAATAATGAATAAATGAAATGAGCGAAACACAAATATTCATTACCAAGGCTGAAGATTTCATTATAGCAGGCGCTATTCCAAAGAGCGCCATCAATGCCAGATAACCGCTTGCACCACCATGCCCCACGGATGAATACAGAAAAGCTACAACAAACAGCAGAAACAAGAAAAGAACATATATAGTGTTTACCTCTGCGCTCATGCTTCTAATTAAAAAATCGTTATGTCTTAAAAAATATAGCGATATGCAAAAAAAATCAGATTTTTAATTTTGCGGTTTCACTTTTGCTGAACTTTTCAAACCTTGTAAATAATTGCTTGTAATTTTTAATTGCCTTATCTCCTTCAGCGGTTACAACGGTACCTCCCCCTCCTACTCCACCGGCTGCAGTAACTACCAATGGCTTTACAGACTCTTTATTCATGGAATCAACTAACTCCCAAGCCTGACGATATGACATTTTCATAGAACGAGCAGCAACAGTAATCGAGCCGTGTTCCTTTATGCGCTCAAGCAATTTCATCCTGCCCAAACCTATAAAAGCACCATGCCTCCCCTCAATCCAAACATTCCCACTCACCTTGTACATGATATTCCTTGTTGGTACGAATGTGAGAAATGATCATGGAATAGAAAATGATTTTTATCATGTTACCTAATAATAAATAGTCAGGGCAATAGGTGAATTTCCACCAATTCACCCGCAGAAATGCTTCCCTTTTGAGCCGGAAGGTAAATCAGGCAGTCGGCCATTGCAAACGAGCTTATGTTGCTTGATTCCTGTCCTTCAAGCACCGCTACTTTACCTTCAGCAATCTTACCCTTTAAGAACAAGGATAATCCTTCCTTTTTAGAAGTATTCTCTGATACAGGCATCATTTTTTTTGTAAGAGAAATGTCGGATCGCCCCTGCATAATTTTTATTGCGGTAAGCACATACTCATAAAAACAGGTGAGAGCAGCTGCCGGATTTCCAGGAAGTCCAAAGATCAGGCAGCTATTCAGCTTTCCGAAGAAAAGTGGTTTACCGGGCTTTTGGGCAATTTTGTAGAAGATATGCTGAACGCCTAATTGCTGAAATGCTTTCCCAACAAAATCATATTTACCTACGGATATTCCGCCTGTAGCTAAAACTAAATCTGATTTTTCAATAGCTGATTTTAATTTTTCAGTAGTTTGTTTTTCATCATCACCCACATTTACTATTTCAATTGATTTACAGTTGGCGGCTTCAAGTGCTGCCTTAATGCAATAGGAATTGGATTCATAAACTTGTCCCTCATTAAGCGAATTACCCGGCTTTACAAACTCGTTGCCTGTTACAATAAGCGTAACCCGAGTGCTCGAATAAACATTTACCTCAGTTATTCCTAAACTTGCCAGCAGGCCTATTGCTCCCGGGTTAATAGCTTGTCCTTTTTTCAAAATAACATCTCCTTTCATTATTTGAGAACCTGTTGTTCTGATATTTGCTCCTTGCTCAAGTGATTTGTCTTGTATAATTAATTTGCCTTTCTCAACAGATGCTTTTTCCTGTGTCACCACAGCATCCGATCCGACAGGGATTTTTGCTCCTGTAAAAATGCGTATTGCTTGTCCCGGTTTAAGCGCAGCAGCAAATGGGTTGCCGGCAGCAGATTCCCCGATAATTTCTAATGGCATTGATTTTTGAAAGTCAGAATACCCAAGCGCAAAACCATCCATGGCAGATTGGTCAAACGGAGGATAAGAAATTGGAGAAATGATATCCCGCGACAAAACAGAACCAAGACATTCTGAAATATTTTTTTCTGAAGGAACGAGCCGGAATAAATTCTTTATAATAAGGTCTTTAGCCTCTTCTACTGATATCATTTCTTATTTTTTTATTATGGCGAAAGTAACGATAATTACAAAGATTGTTCCTCTAAGGAAGTATGATATTCGTCATCAAATTTAAGTAGATTAAACAATATTTTTGACAGTTATCATGAAAAATAATGTGAAAACAAAAATCATGGACGGCAATGAGGCAGCCGCTTATATTGCGTATAAAACCAGCGAAGTTTGCGCGATATATCCAATAACTCCCTCTTCCACCATGGGCGAACTTTGCGATGAATGGTCGGCTGGAGAAAAGAAAAATATTTTTGGCGAAATTCCCAGGGTAATGGAAATGCAAAGCGAAGGAGGAGCTGCCGGTGCAATTCATGGCGCATTGCAAGGCGGGGTTCTGGCATCTACATTTACCTGTTCCCAGGGCTTGTTGCTCATGATCCCTAACATGTACAAGATTGCCGGGGAATTAACTCCGACTGTTTTTCATATTGCCGCACGCACACTTGCCACACATGCTCTTTC
>SCSP01000237.1 GCA_004297845.1 Bacteroidota bacterium
AAAGAACATTTTTCTTCGTACCCTGTAACAACGCAGGACACACTGCACTGGGCATAACAGCAAATTGCCTTTATTGCCGCCTCCATCTTGATTTTGAAAATTGTTTTCATATATTTGTTTTCAATTCGGTAGACAATTTTTCGCTCCGTAGATCGGCAACAACGGCAATTTGCGGAACGTTGGCAACAATGCAAAAAAAAACAGGGACAGTTGCGCAACGGCTGACAGCGATTTTCGGCTCGACAGTCATTGGCAAACTTCCAAGTATTAATTTAATGATGGCTTAAACCCTTTCTCACATCTGTTTAATCTTTCTTTTAAATCTTTTTTCTCTTTAGTTTGTTCAACAACTAAATAAGCGATAACGCAAACCGTCACTATGACGGTTACAGCAAGAGTAATGTTTGAAATGTTCATTTTATATTAATTTTAAGGAACAAATGTAAACTGCATTTTCCAAATGTCCAAATAAACATATACTAACTTTCAGACCAATTCAGGAATTTCAGGAACTTTAAATAAAATAAATAAATGAAATTTTCGACCCTACTTTCTCTTTCCATATTTCCTTTTACTCTTTTCTGTCAGCAATCTATAAAAATTGATTCCCTATTAACTATTATCAATATTGTAAAAATAGATTCAGAAAAAGTAAATTTATTAAATCAATTAGCAAAAGAATTAGAATTAAAAGGAAACTTTGACGAGTCAATTAACTATTCTCAGGAAGCATTAAAATTATCTCAATCACTAGATTTCAAAAAAGGAATTGCAATAGCATATAATAATTTAGGTAATAGTAATTATAGTAAAGGAAATCTTGATGTGGCACTCGATTTTCACCTTAAAGCATTAAACATTAGACAAGAAATAAATGACAAGAAAGGAATAGGAGATTCATATAATAATATTGGTTTGATTCAATATCAACTTGGCAATTATGATAAGGCACTAGAATATTATTATGATGATTTAAAAATCAGTGAAGAATTAAAAAATAAAAGAGGAATGGCTGGAATTTATCATAATATTGGAAGTGTTTATTACGATAAAAAAGAATATAATAAATCGTTAGAATTTTATTTCAATGCTGTTAAAATAAATAAAGAGATAAAGAATAACAAATGGTTAGGAAATAATTATACTAATATAGCAATGACATATGAAATGATGAATGACTATGGAAATACTGCTAAGTTTTACAAAGACGCGATAGATATTTACAAAATAATTAATGATAAAGATGGATTAACTTCCGCTTATATTAATATTGGTAATTTTTATTTAGCGAGAAAAAATATTTTAGAAGCAAAAGAAAACATCTTGAATGCACTATACCTTGCAAAAGAAATCAACTCCAAGAGCGGAATTTATCACTCGTATTTTAATCTTGCAAATTGCGATACATTAGAAGGAAATTATAAAAATGCTTTTTACCATTATCAATTATACAAAATGTATAAAGATTCGATTTATGACGAAGAGAGTGATAAAAGACTATCGGAAATGCAGACAAGATTTGAAACAGAAAAAAAGGATAATGAAATAAAATTGTTAAATACAGAAAAAGAAAAAGAACGAGCAGTTGCAGAAGAAAAAAACAGAAAACAGAAAATTATTATCTGGTCTGTTGCATGTGGCTTACTGCTTGTAATATTATTTGCTGCACTTATCTTCCGTTCATTACGTATAACAAGAAAACAAAAACAAATAATTGAAGTTCAAAAAACAGAAGTAGAAAAATCAAAACATATCATTGAAGAAAAAAATAAAGATATAACAGACAGTATTAATTATGCAAAGCGGATACAACAGGCAAAACTTCCAAGCAAGGAATTAATTTATTCTCATCTTCCGCAAAGTTTTGTTCTGTTTAAGCCGAAAGACATTGTAAGCGGTGACTTTTACTTCTTTTATAAAAAGGAGAAATCTCTTTTCATAGCTTCGGCAGACTGTACAGGTCATGGAGTTCCTGGCGCATTTATGAGTATGATAGGTTCTGAAAAATTAGATGACGCTTTGGCGCACAGCGCAGACACTTCTGAAATACTTAGACAGCTTAATAGAGGAATAAAAAATTCGCTTCACCAGACAGACAGCAATGAATCAACTCGTGACGGAATGGACATTGCACTTTGCTCCGTAGACACGGACTCGCGTGTTGTAAAATTCGCTGGCGCAAACCGACCGCTTTGGATTATTCGCAACGGACAGACAGTCGTTGAAGAAATTAAGGCAACTAAAAAAGCAATTGGCGGTTTCACAGAGGACAGCCAACACTTCGACACTCACGTTGTACAGTTACAGCAAGGTGACACCTTTTATATTTCTACTGACGGCTACGCAGACACTTTCGGCAAAGACGGGAAAAAACTAATGACAAAAACATTCAAAGAAATATTAATTTCAATTCAAGACAAATCTTTAAAAGAACAAGAGCATCATCTCGACAACTTTATCGAAGATTGGAAAGGCGGGATAGAGCAAGTAGACGACATTCTCGTTATCGGGGTTCGCTTGTAGCAACGGACAGCTTCGCACTCGGTGGACAATTGCGCATTAAAAATTCCATAGACAAATAATTGCACATCGGACAGTGAAGTTCTCCGTAGACAAAATTTGCACAGTTGCCAACAGCAAGTTTGCTCTATGCGGGCAAAATCGTAAATTTGGTGTGCGGATTTTCTACAAGCATTTGTCTTGGCAGACAAATCCTTCTCCGAAAATCCGCACAGCGCAAACTTGCGGAACGTTGAACTAAACCGCCCGAGGCGGTGGCCTTGCATTTCCTCCCTGCATTTTTAATTTCGTACTTAGCAGTATGTCTAACCTTAAAACATACTACTATGAGTACACTACGAAACAAAATGCTGCAGCAATTGCAGCTCAAAGGCTACAGCAGCAACACCATTGAAACATACATCGGCTGTATTGCTGCTCTTGCCAAGTACTACAACACATCTCCTGATTTACTGACCACAGAGCAGATCAGGACATACATTCAGTATCATCTTACCGGGAAGAACCTCAGCAAATCCTGGTTGAACCAGTTAATCAGCGCGCTGAAAATTCTTTTTTGCGATGTATTGAAGAAAGAATGGAGTGGAAAGGACATTCCCCGACCAAGAAGAGAAAAAAAACTCCCTGTTGTTTTAGCAAGAGAAGAGGTGAAAAAATTGATTGATGTCACCATCAACCTCAAACACCGGGCTATTCTTACTCTCGTCTATTCAGCAGGCCTGAGGCTCAGCGAGGTAAGTAATTTGAAAATCTCAGACGTTGATTCCAAAAGGATGACGCTGCGTATTGCGCAGGCAAAGGGATTCAAAGACCGCTATTGTGTGTTATCGCCCATTGCCTTGAATTTATTGCGGGAATACTGGGAGCGGTATCGCCCTTCTGTGTGGCTTTTTACAACCAAACCCGGGCATGCTGTTTCTCAGCGTACTGTGCAACAAATCTTTAAACACGCTTTGAGAAAAGCGGGCATTCAAAAACAAGTCGGTATTCATTCCCTGCGTCACAGCTTTGCCACTCATCTTATGGAGCAAGGAGTTTCACTTCCCATCATTCAGCAACTGCTCGGACATAAGTCCCTTAAAACAACGAGTGTGTATTTGCATGTACAGCAATATTCCATAGAGGCTATTAAAAGCCCCCTGGATACGCTTGCATTATAATCCCGGGTCATGGACGCTTTGCGTACTTCCACCGCGGAAGTGGCGGATATTTTTGCTTTGTTTGGAGGAAAATTCAGGCGTGAGCACAAACTCCCATTGCAGCAGCACAGGGCCATGTTTGCCATTGAACATTGCCGTACCTCCGCTTTGGGAGGGCATGTGGATGGTTGTGACCGTTGCGGGCATAAACGGATTTCTTACAACTCCTGCCGTAACAGACATTGCCCTAAATGCCAGGGCCTGAGTCGGCTCAAATGGATTGACAAACTATCCTCCTCTCTTTTACCGGTTCGGTATTTTCATATTGTCTTTACCATTCCTTCCGAGCTTAATCGGCTTGTACTGGTCAATCAAAAGCGCTTGTATGATATCCTCTTCAAAGCTGCTTCCCAAAGTTTGCTGATGCTGGCCAGGGATCCTAAGTATCTTAATGCCGGTACCGGCCTGGTGGCTGTTCTGCATACCTGGGGGCAAAACCTCATGGAGCATCCCCACCTGCATACGATCGTCCCGGCAGGAGGATGGGATGAAACAGCTCAGTGCTGGAAAGCCTCCCGAAAGAACTTCTTTATCCCCGTAAAAGTAATCTCCGCGGTTTTCAGGGGTAAGTTCCTCGCACTGTTAAAACAGGCTTACCGGCAAGATCGGCTTACGTTTGCCGGTGAAATTGAACCTCTTGGACTAAAGAATAATTTCAAACAATTACTCGATGCGCTTTACTGCAAACCATGGGTGGTGTTTGCCAAAAAGCCTTTTAAAAATGCCAATCATATTGTTGAGTACCTCGGTCGTTATAGCCACCGGGTGGCCATTGGCAATAACAGGATCCAGGGCATAGATGGCGATCAGATTCTTTTCAGATGGAAAGATTACAAAGATCACAACAAGCAAAAAATAATGAAACTTGCCGCCTCAGAATTTATCCGCAGGTTCCTTTTGCACATCCTGCCTCCCGGGTTCTGTAAAATACGCTACTTCGGCATCTTTGCCTCCAGAACCAGGAAAACTGTTTTAGCCAAATGCAGCAAAGCGATAGGGTATCCTTTTCAAAAAGGGCGGTTTGACAACCTTTCCTGGCAACAATCTCTCAAGTTGGTCTGCGGTATTGACGTTTCAATTTGTCCTGTTTGTAAAAATGGAAAAATGATGATGTTTGCTGCGCTAAAGGGCTACCGTGGGCCTCCAATAACCATAAAATGAACAACCGTTCTTTAATATTTTCAAAAAAATTCATGCTGCAGGGCGGCAAGGAATTGCTTTGCCTGCCTTTTGAATTTTTCCGGCAACACCACGGTTCCTTACACTCCCTTAACGCCTTTCCTGCTGATTTTTCCTTCCAAGCGCTCTCTTTGACTTATTGCTTCCCCATAATAATCTGAGCTGGCGGCTTCGTTCAACTCGATTTTATCCGCAATTTATCCTTGTGCTATTTCATTATCTT
>SCSP01000238.1 GCA_004297845.1 Bacteroidota bacterium
CTTGGAGAGCAACTTTATTCATCGCGGATAAACTCCGGTAAATCCGAAATCGATTTATCAAATCAGCCCGGAGGGATTTATTTCATCACTCTGAAAACAGAACAGGGAACAATAAATAAAAAACTGATCATCAACAGATAGATGAGAACACAAATTTTTAAGTTCGCGGCAGCCTGCCCCCGCGAAATTTCGCGTATAGAAATCCGTAATATGCTAGGAGAAAAAGTGTATTCCCCAAAAACCCTTAATCATAAATCCTTAATTTTTAACCTCATCGTGTTCCGAAGAAAACTTCTTGTGATTTTGTTTGGTTTAAACCTTCTGCAGTCAATAATTTCTTCTGCCCAGGCCCCGCCTCAGATAGCTGCAAACACAACCTGGATGGAAGCACGCGGAAGTAATCAAAATACAGGTGTGCAATTAATGAAAGGCGGATTCAATAATAGTACGCCTCTTTTAAAATGGCAATTTACCGATTCTTGTAGTTCTTTTACAGGAGATGCCGAACCATTGATAGTAGATGTTGATGGAGATGGCAATACAGATATTGTGGCATCAGTTGATAGAGGATGCGGCAATGCCATATATGCTTTAAATGGTTCTAACGGTACATTGAAGTGGATATTTACTGTACCCCCTCCCGCTCCGCCTTCAGCTCCAGCGGTGGCTGACATTGATGGCAATGGTACAATGGAAGTGGTGTTTGGAGCGGACAGCATTTATGTACTTGATGGAATTACTGGGACCCGGAAATGGATATATCCTGTTTTTCCCGGGATGGGTAACCAAGCTCAAACACCAACCTTGGCTGATGTAGATAACAATGGAGACATGGAGATAATAATCCCCGATCAATATTTTTTGTACGTATTAGACGGAACAACCGCTGCACTCCAATGGAGCTATCCTGTACCATTTGCGGGAGCTCCGGCTGTGGCTGACATAGATGGAAACGGGGATAAAGAAATAATTCTGAATGGTTATTCCGGAGGTGTGCCTGCCCCTGCCATTGTCGCTTTAGATGGAACAAGCGGATTATTACAATGGGCATATCCTGTCCTTAATACTGGTAGCACCTATAGTTCTCCTGCCGTAGCCGACATAGACGGGGACGGGGATATGGATGTAGTTTCTTTTTTTATTGATGGCAGTGCCGCTGTCCAGGCATTGTATGCCCTGGATGGAACAACGGGTACATTGCTATGGACAATTAATATAGCAGCCAGCTTAGCAGTACAAGCAAGCTTTCCGGCAATTGCCGACATAGATGGAAATGGCAGTATGGAAGTAGTGATCGGAGATGGTAATGGAGTTGTTCATGCATTATCGGGTGCTACAGGAGCACAGATTTGGAGTTTCACCATGTCCGGTACAGGTAGTTGGTGGAGCGGAAGCCCTAAAATTGGCGACTTCAATCCATCGTCTCCGTGCCTGGAAACAATTGTTTCTACCTCCTATAATTCTTCCGGTACATCTGATATTTATATGCTTTCCTCCACAGGAGGTTTGTTGTGGAATTATCAAAATCCGGGATTCACAACAGAGGGCATTTCAGCAGGCGATATTGACGATGATGGCTGCGTTGAAATTGTAGTCACTCCAGATGTGTCAAATGGCTCCATCTACGGCATATTTGCGCTCGATGATGTAACAGGGAGCAGCAATTGCGGTTCTTTGTGCGGATTGAGTTGCGCTTCCTTTCCACTTTTCAGCATCTCTGTCACTCCAAACACTTCCATTTGCGCTGGACAAACTGTAACACTCACTGCGGCATCCGGTGGCACAAATTATTCATGGAGTACGGGAGCAACCACATCGGTAGTGGCGGTAACACCTACAGTAACTACCACTTATTCTGTTATTACTTCAAATGGTTCTTGTTCTGCTGTTGCTACAGTTACCATTACTGTTTCACCTCCTCAGGCAGCTTATGCAATTTCTGCAACTATCTGTGCTGGGCAAATTGCAATTCTTACTGCATCGGGCGGTGGAAATTACTTATGGAGTAACGGAGCCACAACATCTTCCATTACAGCTGCAACTGCGGGCAGTTATTCGGTGATTGTTTCTGTCGGTTCTTGTTCCGATACAGCTAGTGCCTCAGTGGTTGTGAATCCCAATCCCGTTGCTGCTGCATTTAGCAATGTTACGATCACACAAGGGCAGAGCACCACGCTTTCAGCAAGCGGAGGCGGAACTTATCTGTGGAGCAATGGATCAACCGATTCCGTGATTACAGTAATGCCGTTAGTAACCACATTATATTGTGTTACGGTTACAAATGTCACCGGTTGCAAGGATACTGCTTGCGTCCAGGTAACAGTAAAAGAGATTCCTTGTAAAGAGATATTTATTCCTAACGCCTTTTCACCGAACAATGACGGGGAAAATGAACTGGAATGTGTGATGGGAAATTGCATAGAAACATTCTCCTTCGCCATTTATGACCGCTGGGGCGAAAAAGTGTTCGAAACCACTGACCAGAAAATATGCTGGGACGGAAAGTATAAAGGAAAGCTGCTCAACACGGCCATGTTCGTTTATTACCTCGAAGCAACTCTTACAAGCGAAGAGAAAATAACAAAGAAAGGAAATATTAGTTTAATAAGATAATTCATATTAGGGCATCTCTAAAAACCCTCTTTTCAGCATCACCCTTCCCTCTCCTCAAGAGAGGGTATAGGGTAGTTTTTAGAGATGCCCATTATAAGCAATCGCTGAAAACTCAAATTACAAACAATAAAACCTGACTAATATGTTCAAACAAAATCATTCATCCGGGAGTGTTTTGATCATGGAAACACTGAGAAACACAATGAAGATTTTCATTACCTCCCTGATTATTTTTCTTTTCCCCATGGAAGGTTTTACCGTTACATATTACGTAGCCGTCACGGGCAATGACGCAAATCCGGGAACTCAAAGCCAGCCGTTCGCCACGATTCAAAAAGCCGCGAATGTGGTCAATCCCGGTGATATCGTCATCGTGAAGGATGGTACATACGTGGATACATACATTGATGCCTGGGATGCGATTGTTCGTGTGACCAGAGCCGGAACAGCCGGCAATTACATCACGTTCAGGTCTGAGAACCCGTTTGGCGCAAAGTTGAACGGACAAAACAACACCATCATGGGCGCATGGTATCTCGAAGCAGGATACATCCGTATTGAAGGATTTGAAATGTATGGAATGAAAGGCGGTGGAATAACAGGCTATTCATCTCATGTGCAGGTGGCGGGCAATCACTTTCATGATATCGGCCGGTATTGCACGAATACCGTCCTTGGCAGAACTGCTATCTATGTAGAAAGTGAAGTAGATTGGACCATTGAGAAGAATATCTTCCATGATATCGGACGGTTCGATGCGACCGAACAGGGCTGTACCCAGACGGCTCATCTATTCAATGACCACGGCCTGTACATTTCGAGTGTCGATAATATAACGATCGCGAATAACATCTTCTACAATATCTATCGCGGATGGCCCATTCAATTCTACGATGGAAGTGCCGGGGCAACGGTGTCTGCCAACGTAAACATACTGAACAATACCATGTCAGGTGCCGCGCCATATAGTGGCGGTGGACACATCATGCTGGCGACACCGGCTGTCACCAACGCGGTCATTGCCAACAACATCTCCTACCAGCCGAAGAACGGCTTTCAGATACAATATTACGCTGTGACATTGTCCAATGCGTGGCGAAGAACAACATCACGTATCCGGGTGTGATCAGCGCGCCTTCTCCGCCTGCGGGCATCACATTTTCCGGTAATCTTGACAATACGAATCCCAACTTCGTCTCTCCTTCTACCCACGACTTCCATCTCCAAGCAGGCAGTCCTGCGATTGATGCAGGCCTGAGCACTGCTCCTACTGTCACCACAGACTTTGACGGAGTAACCCGCCCGCAAGGACTGGCGTATGATATAGGAGCGTATGAGTATGTATCTGCTGTTAGTCCGGCTCTACTGATCGCCTATTGGAAGTTCGATGAATGTTCAGGACAAACATGCATAGATTTGACAGCAGCAAACACAGGCACGCTTGGCTTTAACGCAGCCACAGAAACAAGTGATCCCGCACGCGCTGCCGGAAAATCAGGAGGAGGGATATTCTTAGACAGCATAGATGATATTGTCACGATTCCTCTTACCGCCTCCATCCAGAATCTATCTTCCTTTACTTACACCGCGTGGATCAATCCCAGGAGTTCCGGAGAAAACACCTACGGCCGTATTGTATCACGGGAGTCATCCGTTAAATGGGATGACTTTTATTTTTCTGCTTATCCGGGATCCACCCTAAGCGCTACCATCATAAATACCGCAGGAACAGCGTTCAGTTCCACCGCTTCATCTTCTGCCATTACCCTTAACGCATGGAACCATGTGGCTGTTACCTACAACGATGCCGGAGACAGAAAGCTCCATCTCTTTGTCAATGGAATAGAGACCTCCTATGCAACTCAAGACCTTGTTACCGGGACTTTAAAGTTTACCGCCAATCCCATCAGCCTGGGCAACGCCCCGTCTCAGGACCGCACCTTTGACGGAGCGATGGAT
>SCSP01000239.1 GCA_004297845.1 Bacteroidota bacterium
GTGTCATGGCTACTTCAATGTCGTGATTCTTCAGGTGAATGATGGGATAGATCGTTTTTCCGTTGATCTCTGTGTTAAGCAAATCCTCTAAACCGTTCTCGGAAACAATTTTTTGTCCGTTGTAATTAATGACAAGCCCCGGGCTCAGGTAGGCATAGTTCCAGAGCATCCGCTCCACGTGCTCATTGAGGAATTTAAAGTTCGGGAACATTTTTTCATCCGGCACGAACTGAACCAGGGTGCCATCGTGGTCATCGCAGGAAATAATTTTAGCATCCTTCTCTACTTCTCCCCGCTCAAAGTCAATCACCTTTGTTTTTCCTTCGCGTATGGATTGTATCTTGAAAACAGATGACAGTGCATTAACCGCTTTTGTTCCAACTCCGTTCAACCCTACTGATTTTTTGAATGCTTCTGAATCGTATTTTGCCCCGGTATTTATCTTCGCAACACAGTCCATCACTTTACCGAGAGGAATTCCCCGTCCGTAATCGCGCACGGTTACCATTTTATTTTTGATGCTCACATCTATCTTCTTACCAAACCCCATTGCGAATTCATCTACTGCATTGTCTATTGACTCCTTCAGCAAAATATAAATTCCATCATCCATAGAGGAACCGTCTCCCAGTTTCCCGATGTACATTCCCGGACGGAAACGGATGTGATCTTTCCAATCCAGCGACTTAATGCTGTCTTCGTTGTATTTGGGGTCTTTTGCCATAGCCTAAGGTTTAATTTCTACTTTTTTTTAACAAGACACTATTTATTCGTAATATATGATTTCTCGTAATACAATAAATACTGGTGCATCATTATTAAATTTTATCTGTTCTGTCCAATTTATCTGTTTGTCGTAATTATCATATGAATAGGTAGTAATCGTAACCAATTTATTGTTCGAATAATGAATAATTTCCTTGATATTATCTCTATTGTCATTGTATTTAAAAATGATATGATAGGATAAAACTCCATCTGAATCGTATCCTTCTTCTTTTGATCTTATTTCCTTTAACATCATATGTATAGAGAGACATAGTTCTCAAACTTCCGTCTGGCCGGTAATCATTTTCTTCAATTGAATTTCCATTGTCATCACATTTAAAGATGGCCATGAAATACAAACTACTGTCAGGGTTATACCAATTTTCTTCAAGTGGATTCCCAATTTCATCGTATTTATAAGTGTGTCTGTATAACAGATTTCCCGTTGAATCAAATTTATTCCAATCAATTCTATTGCCATTCTCATTGTATCTGATCACAGTATTGGTCAAATAGTGTCCGATTTTTATTATCTCATAAGCATCATTCTCCATCGCACTATAACAAAGTTCCTTAACTTCCTTTATCTTTCCTTTCAAATTATCCGTTTCAAGGCTGTTTTTTTGTTTATGATCCTGCGAGAAGCAGAAATGAAAAAGCAAAAAAATAAACAGAATGCTAATGGTTGTTTTCATTTCTAAACAAAAAATTTACCATCCATTATATCTTTTTAAACATTAAACTTAAAATGCATCACGTCTCCATCCCCCACCACATATTCCTTCCCTTCCTGCGCTAATTTTCCTGCATCGCGGCAAGCAGTTTCCGAACCCAGGGCGATGAAGTTGTTGTACGTAATCACTTCCGCACGAATAAACCCTTTCTCAAAATCCGTATGTATCACTCCGGCTGCCTGAGGGGCAGTCATTCCTTTGGTAATGGTCCATGCACGCACTTCCTTTATTCCTGCGGTAAAATAAGTTTGAAGATTCAAAAGCCGATAAGCTGCTTTAATGAGTTTGTTCACTCCGGGTTCATCCAATCCCATATCTGCGAGAAAAATTTTTCTGTCCTCGAAGCTGTCTAACTGGGCAATATCTGCTTCAATTGCCGCAGCGATAAAAACCACCTCTGCGTTTTCATCTTTCACCAAATTTTTTATTTTCTCTACATATTTATTTCCATTCTTAACGGAGCCTTCATCCACATTGCAGGCATACAAAACAGGTTTGGCAGTAAGCAGTTGCAGATCGGCTATATGGATTTTATCCTCTTCCTTTACTCCTTTAACCGAGCGCGCTGATTTTCCGGATTCCAGATGCGCTTTGTACACCGTGAGTACCTCGTACGCTTTCTTGGCATCCTTATCTACCCCGGCTTTGGCAGTATTTCTAACACGCCCCAGTTTTTTATCCACGCTGTCCATATCTTTGAACTGAAGTTCCATATCAATCACCTCTTTATCGCGCACGGGATTCACCGAACCATCCACATGCACTACATTCGGATCATCAAAACAGCGAAGCACATGAATAAGCGCATCGCACTCGCGTATGTTTGCCAGAAACTGGTTTCCCAATCCTTCACCTTTGCTTGCGCCTTTAACCAGTCCGGCTATATCCACAATCTCTACAGTTGTAGGCACCACCCTTTCGGGATGTACAAACTCCGCAAGCCTGGTAAGCCGTTCATCCGGCACTGTGATCACTCCGATGTTTGGTTCGATTGTACAGAAAGGAAAATTAGCTGCCTGCGCTTTCGCATTCGTGAGGCAATTAAACAAAGTCGACTTGCCTACATTGGGGAGTCCCACAATTCCGCATTTTAATCCCATAGAACCACAAAGTTAATTTCCATATCTCATAGAACTGAAAAACAAAAAATGAGAAATTCACAGAGTTATGAACAGAGGGAGAATTAAGTATCAAGTACGAAGTATTAAGAAACAGCCAACACGTTTATGGTTTTTCGCTTCATTGTACTTAATACTTCGTACTTTGTACTTCCAGTTATCAACATAAAATCTGTTTTTCAACATTCCATTTCTAAGAATGTATTTACTTATTTTTGCCAGCGACTATGACAACAGCAACTCACTCCCCTTCTTCGCCTGCAGAAACATTCCTTCAGGCAAGACAAAAAACAATAAATATTGTGAAATCCACAGACGAACTGAAAAGCATTTGCTCGCAGGTAAGGCGGGACATTGTACGAATGGTGCATGCCTGCCAATCAGGTCATCCGGGCGGATCGCTCGGCTGCACTGAATTCTTTGTTGCACTCTACTTTCATTTTCTCAAGTATGATCCAAAAAATTTCAAAATGGATGGAATTGGTGAAGATGTTTTTTTCCTTTCCAATGGACATATTTCCCCTGTTTGGTACAGCGTGCTTGCACATTCCGGATACTTTCCGGTGAAGGATCTGGCTACATTCAGAAAGTTAAATACACGGTTACAAGGTCATCCCGCTACACACGAAGGATTACCCGGTGTGAGAATAGCTTCCGGATCACTCGGACAGGGAATGTCGGCTGCCTGCGGAGCAGCACTTGCAAAAAAACTGAACAAAGACCCACAATTAATATTCAGTTTGCATGGTGACGGGGAGATTCAGGAAGGACAGATATGGGAAGCAGCCATGTTCGCTTCAGCACACAAGATTGATAATTTAATCTCTACTATAGATTGGAATGGTCAACAGATTGATGGTCCGACAGATAAGGTGATACCACTTGGTGATCTAAAAGCAAAATGGCAGGCTTTTGGATGGGATGTTCTTCAGGTAAACGGCAACAATATAGAGGAGTTGATATCCGTTATAGAAGAAGCGAAGAAACATACCGGAAAAGGAAAACCCGTCATGATCCTGATGAAGACTACAATGGGACATGGCGTAGATTTCATGGCCGGCACACACAAATGGCACGGAATAGCCCCCAACGATGAGCAACTTCAGAAAGCGCTCGCCCAATTGCCCGAAACGCTCGGGGATTACTGAAATGGATTACAGATTTCGGGTTACAAATTACAAATTACCGGTTAAGGGTTTTAGGCTTTTATTCCTTATTGCGTTTCTTTCAACCTGTAATCTACAATCCGCAACCTGCCAACCACTTCCTCAAAAAACCCGCATCCTTTTCGTCTTTGACGACTCGTTCAGCATGTTCGGTGACTGGCAGAGCGGTAAAAAGATAGAGATTGCCAAAAAGCTGATGACCGAATTTCTAGACAGCTTAATGCACAGCAGTTCACCTGATATTGAAATAGCACTGAGAGTATATGGTCATCAAACATCTCTCTGGCCGGGTCCGCCTGATTGCGAGGACACGAAGCTGGAAGTGCCTTTTGCGCAAATACCTGTAAGCATTCCGAAAATGAAAAAGGTGATAAACGACCTTACTCCTACCGGAACTACACCTATTGCCTACTCGCTCGGCAGATGCGCTTACGATTTTCCGGCTGATAAATCAAGGAATGTGATCATCCTGATTACAGACGGGATAGAAGAATGTAAAGGGGATCCCTGTGCTGTATCCCTTGAACTTCAGAAGAAAGGTGTGGTCATAAAACCATTCGTGATAGGAGTAGGATTAGACGTTAGTTTTGCAGATGCTTTTAAATGTATTGGGAAATTTTACGATGCCTCCTCCGAAAACGGCTTCCGGAATATTCTGAATATGGTCATTGCACAGGCACTGAACAACACCACCGTGCAAATAAATTTATTGGACATAAATAAAAAACCTTCAGAAACGGATGTGGCTGTTACTTTTTACGATGAGTATACCGGGGCTATACGCTATAACTTCATGCACACATTGAATGCCCTTGGAAACCCGGACACAATATATATTGACGCAGTGGGTACCTATAAAATGGTAGTTCATACCATTCCGGAAGTTGTAAAAACCGGAATAAAGATCACTCCCGGAAAACACAACGTCATTCCCGTTGATGCTCCGCAGGGATATTTATATCTGAAGGTTGGGGACGGAACTTCTACGCCTTACGGAAAATTGGAATGTATTGTCAGAAAAAAAGGAGAGGCTCAGACGCTTCATGTTGTAAATTTTAATGCTTATGATAAATTCATTGTTGGGAAATACGACATGGAAGTTTTATCTCTCCCCCG
>SCSP01000240.1 GCA_004297845.1 Bacteroidota bacterium
ATGAAGGATATGGAAAGAAAGAAAGAACAAAAAATACGGGAGTTGGAGTACCTAAATGATCAGCATAAAGAAAAAATGCAAGGGCATGTCAGATATCCTGTTAAAGCCGAGCATACCATTGAACGCATCAATAGGATATACAAGGCGGTCGTAGCCGAATTTATAAATCACAATTTACTTAACAGAAACGATGTGTTTTCGTGCGCGAATGATCCGATTCCTGAATTGGAAATTCAAACGATAACTTTTCGGTCAACAGTTAATAAATATAAAAAAACATGAGAACCGCAGTAATACTCCTACTGATTAGCATAGCAGTATTTATTACTTCCTGTATGGTAAAAAAACAAACTACAACGGAAGTAGCAACATTTACAGACCTTACCGGAATTCATATTGCAGAGCCAAGTATAAAGGACATAATGCATTTGTATGATTTTGATGCTCATAAATGGAACGGAGGCGTTTTTCGATCTTCAACAATCACCAATGTAAGTTTCAATCAAACCGATCAAGTTAACATTCAAGCGGAGAATGAATGGTCGTCTTCTTTCCCACTTCAAAGGGCAGAAAAAATAAATCAATTTCAAAAAAGCATTGAGGACATTATTACAAAGAATAAGCAAATACCTGTGGGGAAAAATAATTCTTCTATTTATTTTCCTATTGCGGAAGAACTCAATCGCCTGAGTCAAAGCACATCAGAAAGAAAATACCTGCTCATTTACAGCGATTTAATGGAGAATAATCCTGTGTTTTCTTTCTACAAAAAAGAAAAATTAAACGAAATCAGTGCAACTCCCGATTCAATCAAAAATGTTTTGGAAAGTCAGCTAAAAATTAAAACATTGGGTGGAATTACAATTTACCTGATATATCAGCCAGCCAATACAACAGAAGACGAACAGTACAAAATTGTATCAAAGTTTTATAAAGAATTATTTGAGAATAAAGGTGCACGAGTAATAATTACAGCAAACATTACGATATAAACAAGAATTAAAACAGAATACATACTGAAGCCATCTTATCAATTAACATCAACTCACATGAAAATCATTGAAAAAATTTTCGACACCTCTGTTACCGTACTGGAAGGGACATTCAAACTCGGTTTGGAAATGGCCGAGACCGCATTTTCCGGAATACCTAAAAAGAAACAGGGGTACAATGCTACTTTCACTTCCCCTTGGACATTGTTTTCATCGAGGAATTATGGGTTTTGCCTGATAGGAAACGGCAAAAATCTCTCAGCCAAAAATTCATACACCAATGCACTGGTCGTTGGCGGCACTGGCGTGGGCAAAAGCTCGGTCGTTCTCATCCCTTCGCTCTATACTATGAAAGGGAGCTTTATTGTCCACGATCCGAGTTCCGAACTGTTTCAAAAAACTGCCGGTTATTTGAAAAAAAGGGGATATGAAATCAAGCAATTGAATTTTTCAAAACCCGAATCATCTTCTGGCTTTAATCCTCTACAGAGGGCAAATACATCCAGCGAAATCCAAAAAGTATCCAGTATGCTGGTTCAGAATGCACTGGGGAAGGAAGGTAATAAAGACGCTTTCTGGACGAACTCTGCCATCGCTTTGCTTGCCATGCTGATTACTCTACTTAAAAAGCTCGATAAAGAGTACCAAACACTATATCAGGTAAGGATATTACTCAATGCAATGGGTGGCAGTCCTGAACAGGTAGATCAACTCTTTTCTAAGCATGCGGATCAAAATTTATTCAACGAGTATAAGAGCTTCCTAAGCGCGGATGATAAAGTTACCAGCGGTACGGTGGCCACCTGCAAAGCGGCTTTACAGACCTTTTCCGATGAAGCGATTGCGAAGGTGACCAGCACTGACACCATAGATATGCTTGAGTTCAGAAATAAGCCTATTGCACTGTTTATCCAAAACAGTGTAGCCGATCAGAAGTATTACGCAACGCTCACCAGTATTTTCACGGAACAGTTTTTCTCTCATATACTTTCAAGATTCCCAAGTGAAAATGAGCAGGATATATTTTTTCTCATTGATGAAGCCAGTTCACTTAACCTGCCCACACTTCCACTTGCAGTTGCCAATGTCAGAAAACATAGAAGCGGGATTATGCTCATCGTTCAGGATTTCGCGCAGTTAATCCATAATTACGGACGTTTTGA
>SCSP01000241.1 GCA_004297845.1 Bacteroidota bacterium
GCCCGCAGGAGCCGGTGTAAATCTGCATCTTACTCCCCGATGGAATTTTAAGATTGGAGTTACCATGCACTTTACTTTTACGGATTATATTGACGGAGTAAATGAGCAAAACAAAGGAAACGGCAAGGGCGATACGAAGAAGGATAATTTCATGGAAACCTATTTCACATTAACTTTTGACCTGTTCAATCCAAAACCGCCTTACATTTCTCCCGTTTCTGAAGCTGAGCTAATGGCATTGATGAACGAAGACACCGATGGTGACGGTGTAACTGATTTCAAAGATTCATGCCAGGGTACACCTCCTGGTGTATCGGTGGATTCAAAAGGCTGTCCTCCTGATACGGACGGTGATGGCAAGCCGGATTATGCGGACAAAGAGATTAATTCACCTGCCGGTGCATTTGTTGATGATGACGGAATAGCCATGAATGATTCGACCATTGCACAAAAATGGCGCATCTGGAGCGATTCCACGAACCAATATGTTGCTTACAATACCATCACGAACCCTCCTGCTGTTTTCGGTGAAGGTTGGAGCAAACCACGCGATGCAACTGTTGTTTACAGAAGAGAGCTTGCAATTCTTCTGGGGATATACAAAGAGGGTGTCCCCCCCGCAGATATGGAAAAACTGCTCAGCGTTCCTGATATAAAAAATTCCTTGCAGCCCGATTCCACCACAGCCTATATCGCTGGCTCCTACAGTAAAAAGGCAGATGCAGAAAAAAGAAAAGAAGACATGATAGCCTCTGGATTTGCAAAAGCTAAAGTAATGGTTATTAACAAAGACGGTTCTCTTTCAGAACTGACGGATGGAATGGCAGGACTTGAAGGAACCGAGGTTAAACCAACTAATGCATATCCTGTAGACATGAAGGGAATCGTTTATCGTGTTCAATTGGGAGCGTATTCCAAAAAACTTTCTTCCTCTGTATTTAAAAATGCAGGCAATGTGATGGAACTTAAAACTGAGGATGGATTATATAAATACATGAGTGGCTCTTCCTCCTCTATTCAGGACGCATTAAAGCAAAGGGATGATTTGCTCAAAAAGGGCTATAAGGGTGCCTTTGTTGTTGCTTATAAAGATAATAAACGGGTTCAGCTATCTTCTGTAACAGGAGGGATCATGCAGAAAAACGAAAACATAGAAGAACCAAAAACACCGAAAAGCGCCATTGATAAAAACCTGGTGTTTTTCAGAATACAGATCGGTGCCTTTGTAAACGACCCGCCTGCCGATGTTATGGAAAAACTAAGTAAAGTTCCCGGCATTGAAAAGAGAAAAAAAACATCGGGAGTCAGTCAATATCTTGCAGGTAAATTCCAAAACTACCAGGAAGCGCAGAAATTCAAGGATGACCTGCCAAAGAAATACGGAATTACCGATGCTTTCATGGTTGCTTTTTTCAAAGATGAAATGATCACTGTTCAGGAAGCCATAGAACTTTTAAAATAATAAGAATGCCCATAAGAGATTCAATTCGGGCGTTACTCCTAAATAGCGATGAATTTGCTTGTAAAGTCTTTAAATCTCTGGGCTGCTTTGTCCTTTTCGGAGAGTATAGGATTTGCCACTCCCCATTTGATATTCAGATCAGGATCGCACCACAGGACACTTTCTTCAGATTCCTTATTATAAACATTTGAGCATTTATAGGAAAAGATCGTATTATCTTCCAGCACAGCAAATCCGTGAGCAAATCCCACGGGAACGAAAAGCATGTTTTTTCGAACAGCATTCAGAACTTCAGCAAAATGATGCCCGTAGGTAAGGGAATTTTTTCTAATATCCACAACAACATCCAAAACAGATCCTGTTATAACCCTTACAAGCTTAGCCTGTGCGTAAGGAGGATTTTGAAAATGCAAACCTCTTAATACCCCTTTTTGAGAAAGTGATTGATTATCCTGAACAAATTCTGTGTCAATACCCTGTTTTAAAAAGACGTCCTTGTTGTAGGATTCAAAAAAATAACCACGCGAATCCTCAAATACACTTGGCTGGATCACAAACAATCCGTTTATTCTGGTTGGAATCAGTTTCATAAATTATCAGGAAAAAAAACGTTTGAAAAAGGATTTTTTCGACTGATGACTGACGCGGTCTTCGTAGTATCCATACCCTTGCCCGTAACCATATCCATAGCCGTAGCCGTAGCCGTAATTATATCCATACGATTTTCGGTCAACATCCACGCCATTCAATACTACCGATATATTTTTAATACTGCTTTCATTGTGCAGCCTGTCTACGTTCTGGATAAATGACCTTTTAGAGTATTCGGATCTGAAAATATAAACAGGATAATCTACCTTCTGGATTATTGAAATACCATCCGTTACCAAACCGACCGGAGGCGTATCTAAAACCACGAAATCATACTTTGTTTTTAAACGCTCTATCAACTCATTCATTTTTTTACCAATGATCAACTCCGAGGGGTTTGGAGGGATCGGGCCGGCTGTAATAAAATCCAGGTTCTCAAACATACTGTGCTGAACACATTCTTCAATAGTATCCTTTCCTATAAGAATGGTGCTCATTCCCTTTACGTTCTCAGCGCCAAAACCAAGGTGAATTTTTGGCTTCCGCATATCCAGGTCAATGACGATCACTTTTTTTCCGGCATACGCAATAATTCCGGCAAGATTGATAGCTACAAATGTTTTCCCTTCGCCCGAAATAGTGGAGGTTACTGCCGCGGTCTTGCTCCCCGGATCATTGGAAATGAATTGCATATTGGTACGGATGGATCTGAATGCTTCCGCGATAAGGGATTTAGGGTTTTTATCCACCAATAATTGCGATACCGGCACGTCTTTTTTATATTTCGGAACTATGCCAAGTATGGCAATGTCCCCATGGGTTATTTTTGATATGTCGCTTACTGAATTTATTTCATCATACATAATGTACTTGAAAAATGTCAGCAACATGGAGATCAGCAATGCCGACAACAACGCGATGATAATCACAAGTGATTTTTGTGGCGAAACAGGTACGGTGGGAACGGATGCATTCTCCAATACAATATGCCGGGAAACATTTCCTGCTTGCGATATCCGGTACTCGGCTATCTTCTCAAGCAACAGGTTATAGAATTTTTCATTGATGCTGAATAAGCGCTGAAGACGGGCATACTCCACTTCTTCTGACGGAACATTGTAATGCTGCTTTTCGAGATCTCCGATTTTGGCGTTTAAATTCTTGATCCGCACCTGCAATTTTTCCTTGATTGACTTTACGCTTTCCAGTAAAAGTTTTTTCTGAACCTCAATTTGAAATTCTATGGATTTAATTTTCTCACTGGTAGGTGTTACCTGGTATAATAATTCTTCTCTTGATTTTAATAATTCCTGCAGTGAATTGATCTGGTTATTCAATGCGCTTTCAAATTCGATTCCTGTCAGCAAAGAAACAAGCTGATAGGAATCAACTTCTTTTTTTCCTTCAATACTTTTTTCCAATTCAACCAATACATTTGCTCTTAATTCAAGCGATATCAATTCATCCTCCAGCGAGTTAAGCCTGGCGGACCCCGCATCAGGCATATTTTTTACCTCCGTAACTTTATTCTCCTTTTTAAAAGAATAAATTGATGTTTCCGCAGTGCGGAGCCGCTCAAATGCTATAGCCAACTGATCCTCCAAAAATGACAGTATCTTTTGCTCGCTCTCCCCCTTCTTCTCCCTATCGTACTCTTTAAACTGCTCTGCCATGGAATTAACAATATCTGTTGTTTTGGCAGCATTGTTGTCCTGAAATGAGATTTGAATGGTCTTCGCGGCATCGCTTAGCAGTTTCACGCTTAACCGAGAAAAATATTCGTTCGCCAGCGCATCTATATTATTGACAACGAAATACTGGCTATTCCCTTTTACAGCATTTTGCTGGCTTTGAATTTCCGGAAAATTTAATACGGTAATCGTAAAATTCATTTCGGGAGCGCTCACTGCCGTTCCCTGTTTAAATTTATGAGTCTTTATTTGGTCTCCAACCGTGTAGGTTATTTCCCCACTGGTTTCACTGTCGAAATACACATATATCTTAGTACCGTAAATTATATCGGACTTCACTTCCGTTTCTGCGGTGTAAACCGTAGTCCCGTAGTGTTCGTTTTCTTTGAACGTGCCTTCGGCAAAATAGGTAACCTTAAGCGGAAGCGTGGCAAGTACCCGTTTAAAAAACACCTTGGCTCTCAGTAATTCTATCGACTTGGCAATATCATTCTGGGCTTCGTTGAAATTGTCCACATTCAAAATTCTGCTGGCCTGATTGTCATTATTTACCTGTAAAATGGTTCTGGATTCAAATACTTCAGGGGTGTATCTTAGAAATATAAAAGCTGCCGCAAAAGAGACCGAAAAAAAAAGAATTATCCAAAGAAAACTTTTCTTGATCAGAAAAATAAAAAGCCCTATTTCAAACTCCTGGCTGAGGTTTGAGACACGTTCTTTGTACTGAGAAAACGAATTTGAGCTGTTGCTGAACTGATCTGCCAGCATTTTTATTTCAGGGGATTAAGGAGTTCGTTTAATAAATTCTACAAACAGGAGAATGGTTGTGATAAAAGTAAGATAAGGCAAAATTTCGCTGATTATCTCTTTATCTACCCGTATAGTTGGTTCAACATAAATAATATCATTTGCCTGAAGAACAAGATCCGCCCGCTTCATTCCATCAATAGTAGACAGATCGATAAGATAAACCTGAGGATTTTTTAAATCTCCCCTTATCAGTTTTATGTTATATGCTTTACCATTGTTAGAAATGCCTCCGGCCTCCGCCAATCCTTCGAGGAGAGTTGTGTTTTCATTTTTTAATGTTACCACCTTCGCGGATCCCTCGCTTCCGGGAAAAATAGTAACTTTTCGGTTAGTTACTTCGAGAAGAACAAACGGTTTATTATAAAACAATGCGAATTTCTCTTCAAGAAACACTTCTGCCTGCCTCACGGTCATATCTTTTAATGCAATGTGTCCCAAAAGAGGCATTTTTACAGTTCCATCAAATTCAACCTTATAGTTCATGCCGCCACCGGCTTGCATATACCCTGCACCTCCGCCACCACCTTCAGTGATCGTGGTAACATCAATTAACTTAAAACCATCATTTGAAAATATTTGAAAACTTAACTGATCATTGGGAGCAATTTTATATTCAACAGGTTGGGAAGGAGGAAAAGCAGCGAACTGATAGCCCTTGCCTGTTTTAAGCATGATGCTTGGGTTCAAAGACCGGCACCCTTGAAACAAAATTGCACATGATAAAAGCAAGCCGGATGTTAAATATACTCTTCTCATTCAACACATTAATGAAGGGTGCGAAGTTATGAAATTTCAGGAAACCGGCTATTTAAGTAACACGCGGTACAAAGCGCTGAGATTGATGATTAAACGTGTAAAATGGTATTTTTCTTTAACGTAATTCCAGCCATTTAACGAGAACATTCTTCTTAAATCATCATTTTCTGCAAGCAATAATAGATTTTTAAAAAAAATATCTTTTTCCGATACTTCGGAAAGAAGGGCTGTTTTACCGGGAACCACAACATTCTCAATTCCTCCTACACAGGTAGACACAATCGCCTTGTTTGATGCCTGTGCTTCAATTAAACTTACAGGTGTACCCTCGTTGAAGGAAGTTAAACATACGATATCCAGTCCCGGATATGCAGTAGCGATATCTTGGATCCATGATGTGAAAGTAATTACTTCGCTCAAGCCCAAATGATTCACCCTTGCTTCAAGAAACGCTCTTTCTTCTCCATCGCCTATTATAAATGCTCTTATTTTCTTTGAAGAATTTTCCTTCAGGAATTTTATTGCTTCCAAAAATAATGAATGATTTTTTACAGGCGCTAACCTGCCAACAATCCCAACAGATAGTTCATCGTCCTTCAAATCATACTTTAATCTGAAATTTTTTCTCTTCTCTTCGATATTCTCCTGAAACCTGTTCAGGTCGAATCCCAAAGGCACTACATGCACTTTAGCATTGGCGGTAATTTTGTGTTCATCCACCAATTCCCGTTTTTGCTTTTCGCTGATCGCTACTATGGCAGATGACTTCTTTGCGAGATTTCTTTCGATGGCTTTGTAAACCGATGTTTTAAAATTTCCAAAGTAAGAATGAAACACATGTCCGTGATACGTATGTACAATCACCGGCACCTTGCACGCAGCCGCTGCTTGCCTGCCAAGAGCGCCCGCTTTTGCCGCATGGGTATGAACAATATCGGGTTTAAAATCATGTATAACCTTTTTTATTTCGTAATAGGCAGTCAGATCATTAAACGGATTGATAAACCGCTTCATCCGGGGAAGTATCTTATAATCTACTCCCATATCTTTTAAGATGAATTCAGAGCTTCCTTCAGTTTCATCCTTCATGCCTCCAATCAGCAATGTTTCAAATTCAGGAGCAAGATATTTAGTGAGATACGCAGCGTTATAGGTAGGTCCTCCTAAATTGAAACGATTTATGATGCGTAAAATTTTTGGCATATACTTAATTTTCGAAAAACAAAACCCGTACGAAATTACGAAAGAATGGAGAATGGAATATTGGAAAATCAGTAATAGAAGTCTAACATTCATCCTTTTCGTACATTTCACATAAATTTGCTTTTCGAAGATTTATGAAAATCCATAAAAACATTGCGGACGCGATTCTCAGGTCT
>SCSP01000242.1 GCA_004297845.1 Bacteroidota bacterium
CTTCCATATTCAAGACCATAACCAATTGAATAACTCAAAGAAAATCTCCGCTGGATTAACATTTGTTGATAATCCAGTGCGATTGTCCAGTTGCTGAAAGGTGGTTCCGTTTCCCGCCATGACCATTTTTTTGAAATATCAAATTCAAAATTGGGCACAGGAAAAGCCCTCCATTTATTATTTGAATTATCAACTGCATTTCGCCACAAACCAATAGTTATTAATTTATTTTTATCTATTCGCTTTTCAATTTGCAAGCGTATGGGGAACTGGTACATTTGCCATTTTATATCTTGGTTATAATTACGTTCAAAATACAGATAAGGACCCACTAATATTCCGCCATTCAATGTAACCGATTCAAAATAGGGCTTGCTGCTTGTATCATTACTGATGCCTAAGCTGTCCTGAGAATAAATGATCACCGGATATAAAACAAAAAATAATATTTTTAAAAAAAAATTCATCTATTTCTTTTGCGTATTCAGCATAGACAGCATTTGCTTTTTCAACTCATTAACTTCTTTTTTTAGCGTTTCATTTTCTTTTTGCAAATCAATTATATCAAGCGAGTTTTCTTCCAGATTCATAATGATTCCGCTTATTGCTTCCCCTGCTTTTAATCCGTTTTTATCAGTTTCTTTTGCCGGGGCAATTCCTTTTAAATGTTTATTCACCTTAAAGTATTTTTCTTTTTCTTTATAATTCATTCGCTTGTAATTATCTTCAAATACAAAATCACATCCGGAAAAATTTTCAACAATCCATTCGTAAGCACGAATAGTGCCGGTTACATCTAATTTATTCTGCGGACAAGGTGTTCCAATTCCGATATTTCCATTATCCGACAAAAATAAATAGTTGTTTCCGAAATTATTTCCGGTACCGGCCGGTATCCAGAAGTTAAGACCGCCTGGAGCAAGAGGGGCAAGTGAACCGGGCGCTGCATATCCTACTGCCCATTTTCCAAGAGAATTCACAGCAGCATTCGATTTACCAAACAACAATGAAATATCGTCTGTTCCGGCAGTAGGATCCAAAATAGAAATACTTCCATTTACCTGTATAGCCGGAATGCCGGCTTTACTGCTCAAAGTCATTACCGGGTTTGGAAGAGAAGGAGTGGAGAAATAGAGATTGTTTGCCCCGGAAGCGGAAATATCCCATGCAGAATGAAAAGAGCCGCAGCCATTAGGAATACTGCTTGTTTGAAACTCCAGGCGCAGTTTTGCCGTACAATCCGGGTAAGTTTCTTCCGATGCTTTTATGTGAAGTTTTGCCTGGGGGTTGCTTGTTCCTATGCCAATGTTGCCGTTTGCCATTATGGTCATTTTGGGTATGTTGAATGATTCCCAGCTAAAAAGCGGGCGGGTTTGTATTGTACCCCCTTGCCTTCTCGCGTCAAAAGTCATAACAGGAGATGCCCCGGCATCTCCTGTGGCAGTGATTTCACCAAGCAGAAATAAGGCCTGCCTGGTGTTGGTTTCATGATGGCCCCATAGGGTGGGTATAAATTGTCCGTTCACGTTTGTCCCGTTACGCAGTTCAAAAAAATCACTGCCGGCATCATCCACTGTTGCCCGGAACAAATTTTCCATGCCGGCAATGGCTGTGGTTGAAATGTCAAGTTTTGCGATTGGATTGACAGTTCCAATGCCAACATTGCCAATATTATTTGCATTGATAATAGTATTAAATGAAATACTTGGATCACTTTGAAGAAGCAAATCTCCATTGTCTGAAAAAATATCATTGCTGCCAGGCTGTGAAATTCCACCAAGCCAGATTGAGTTACCTATTTTGATTTTATTGACAACATGTATGCTGTCAAATGCGGGGTAATTTGTAATGGCTCTTGTTTGTATTGAGCCATCCGGGAATTTAAATCCTCCCGTGCTGCTGTAAATGGCGCCTGAAACTTCCAGTTTTTGTGTGGGAGAGGAAGTGCCAATTCCAATATTGGCGTTGCTTCCTAATATTAAGGAGTTGCTGGCCGATACCATGGCATTTGCTCC
>SCSP01000243.1 GCA_004297845.1 Bacteroidota bacterium
ATTATGATAATGCGATTTTCCTATCAGTTATTAAAAGAGAATCAACGATCCAAGCAAATAAGCCCGATGAAATGGCCATTCATAAATACGACTTGGCAGGTCAAAAAATTTATGAAAAAATAATTGACACCGCCTTGTTTTACTTTAGCAATGTCAAAAGCATTACACTTAGTAATGGCAATACCTCTCTATTTTATACCAAAGGTTTGTATAACGTAAATAATGAACCTATCTATATTTTCCATGAAGTGGACAATTCCGGAAATGTCATTTTTACTACAGAGTTTTCGGTCCCGAATGAGTGGTCCTTTTCCGAAATTATAGAGGCGGGCAATGGAGCTTTTATTTTTCTCGGGAACTATATCACGAAGTACAATCCAACAAATTCTGTTCTCTATTGGCAAAAATATTATTCGATCACTGCATGGAGCACGATATACTCCAATATACTTATGGCTCCTGATAATAATTTTATTGTGTCAGGATATGGGGACGATGGCACTGCCTCCACCTATCAGTTCGAGATTTGCATTTTTAAAATTGATCCAAATGGAGATACTCTTACGTCTAAAAAAAGTGGAACTCCCAAACAAGACTATTGTTATTCAACTATATTAACGCATGATAATGGTTTTGCCTTGATAGGGAAAAGCAGCACAAACTACACCTGGGGCTTATCACCGGATTATGCGAGTTCTGTTTATTTAATCCGTACGGACAAAGATTGCAACCTTTTATATGAGAAAAAACTCGCTGAAAACATGAGTACAGCAGGAATGCTTATCAGTGAAAATTCGGATTATTCTTTTAGTATTGTAGGGAACAAACTGGCGTACGACAATCCCAATGTGATTCACACCATTTTCCTTCGCACAAAAACGGAGTAATCTTTATTGTCAGGATGAGCAAAAACTTCACCCTCGTAGGAGCCGGGCTGGTTGGCTCGCTGCTTTCCATATATCTTTCCAAAAGAGGATATAATATAACTGTTTACGAGCGCAGGCCCGATATGCGAAAAAACAGGATGTCTGCAGGGCGTTCCATCAACCTGGCGCTGAGCGACCGGGGATGGAGGGGATTGGAAGGAGTTGAAATAGATGGAGAAGTAAGAAAGATCGGCATCGCGATGAAGGGAAGAGAGATTCACAATCTCGATGGAAAAGTAACATTTCAGCCTTACGGAAAAGGGCACCAGGCAAACTATTCTGTATCGCGCGGAGGGCTCAACTGCCTGCTCATGGATCTGGCCGAAAAACAGGGTGTGAAATTCATATTCAATGAGCGCTGCTCCCACGTTGATTTGAAAAATACTATATGCATTTTTGAGAATTTTGAAACTAAAAAAAATACGAAAATAAAATCCGACAGGATATTCGGAACAGACGGAGCATTTTCTGCTGCAAGGATGGCTATGCAAACCGCTACCGACAGATTTACGTATTCTCAGACTTATCTTGACCACGGCTACAAGGAACTTTGCATAACACCCAACGCAAAAGGAGATTTTGCCATGAATGCAAATGCTCTCCACATCTGGCCCCGCGGACAGTTTATGCTTATTGCCTTACCCAATCTGGACAAGACTTTTACCTGTACTCTCTTTTTCCCATTTGAAGGAGAAAATTCTTTTTCGGCATTAGATACAAAAGAAAAAATGTTGTATTTTTTTCAAAAAATGTTTTCGGACGCAGTTCCCCTCATGCCAACTCTTGTGGAAGATTATTTCGCCAATCCTCCGGCTTCCCTTGCAACTATACGCTGTTTCCCTTGGAGATATGAGGATAAACTACTTCTGGCAGGAGATGCGGCTCACGGAATAGTTCCTTTCTTCGGACAGGGCATGAACTGCGGGTTTGAGGATTGTGTGGTGCTTGATAAGTTGATGAGTAAATACGGAGAAGACTGGGATACAATATTCCGGAATTTTGAAATATCCAGAAAACCGGATGGGGATGCCATTGCGGAACTTGCCATTGAAAATTACATTGAGATGCGGGACAAGGTAGCCGATCCGAAATTTCTTTTGCAGAAAAAAATTGAAGCGCGCTTCTCTGAAAAATATCCGGATAAATGGACTCCCCTCTACATCATGGTCACCTACCGCAGTGATATGCGCTACTCAGAAGCATTAACAAAAGGAAAAAATCAGGAAGAGATCATGAAAAAGATCATGGCCTTTCCTGGTATTGAAAAAAAATGGGATTCGGAAGAAGTGGAAAATGAAATTCTGAAATTGCTGCCCCGGCCTTGAAGGGAGCAATGCAAGGGGAAAAAGCGGGCTAAACAATAATCCTATTTTTTTATTTCTCCCTGAAGTGTATCTGTACAGGCACTCCTTTCAAGTCAAATTTATCGCGCAGTTTATTTTCAATAAATCGCCGGTAAGATTCTTTGATGGCTTTCGGCAGATTGGAAAAGATCACAAATACAGGCGAATGAGAAGTAATCTGTATCATGCCGTATATTTCCACCAGTCTTCCTTTCTCAGAAGAGGGCTGTTTGCTGCTAACCAAAGCAATAATGAACTCCCGAAGCAACTCATCAGGAATTTTTTCTTTTCTTTTCTTATAAACTTTCTCTGCCTCTTCCACTGCCTGCATAATGCGCTGCTTTCTCAAAGCCGAGATAAAAAGCACCGGAACATCTCTGAAAGGAGCCATCTTCATTTTGACCTTTTCTTCAAACTCTTTGGCGGTTGAAGTTTTTTTCTCCATCAAGTCCCATTTGTTTACCAGAATAACGACTCCCTTTTTATTTCTTTCAGCTAACCTGAAAATATTGACGTCCTGTGCTTCCATGCCAAGCTGTGCATCCAGCAGGATCAACGCCACATCACATTCCTCAATGGCGCGGATGGCACGGAGGTTTGCATAAAATTCCACCACCTCTTCATACTTTCTCTTTTTACGAATACCTGCTGTATCAACAAGTAAAAATTCGTGGCCGTACTTTTTGTAATGTGTATGCAGCGCATCGCGGGTAGTGCCTGCCACGGGAGTAACAATGGCTCTTTCTTCCCCTAGCAATGCATTTAACAGGGAAGATTTTCCGGCATTTGGCCGTCCAACGATGGCAAATTTTGGCAAACCGGAATTATCCTCCATGGGTTTGTCAGGCAAAGCCGCAACAATTTTTTCCATCAATTCGCCCGTACCCCTTCCGGAAACAGAAGAAATGCAGTTTACATCGCCCATGCCTAATTTGTAAAATTCTCCCGATTGATTTTCCCGTTCGTGGGTATCTGCCTTGTTTGCAACAAGCAATATTTTTTTATGTGCCGCTTCCTTTAATATGGATTTACGGAGCAAAGCGGCAACTTTCTGGTCCTGATCCATTACTCCGGCCATGAGATCCACCATGAAAAGTATGACATCCGCTTCAAGAAGCGCTATCTCCACTTGTATGCGGATCTGTTTTTCAAATACATCGTCCGAACCAAACACGTACCCTCCGGTATCAATTACTGAAAATTCATGATCGCCCCAAAATGCTTTTCCGTAGTGCCGGTCGCGGGTAACCCCGGGTTGTTCGTCCACAATGGCTCTGCGCGTTTCGGTTAAACGGTTGAAGAATGTTGATTTTCCAACATTGGGGCGACCTACTATGGCGATTATACTGGACATACAAGAGCCTCACCCCTAACCCCTCTCCAAAGGAGAGGGGAACCAGAGCAAGGGTGGCGAATTTACAAATAAGATGTTCGATGAAATTATTCTATGTATCCAAATTTTCTAAGCCGCTTATCATCGTCTCTCCAATCCTTTTCCACTTTCACAACCATTTCAAGAAAAACCTTTTTGCCCAAGAATTCCTCTATGTCTTTCCTGGCTTCGGTACCGACTATTTTCAATGCTTTACCCTCATGTCCTATGAGGATTCCCATCTGTGATTTCCGCATCACATAGATTACGGCTCTTATCCGGGTTATTTTCCCGTCCCCCTTTGCCGCATTCTTCAAAGGAGCGTCCTCTGTATACGCTTCAATGATCACTTCGGTTGAATAAGGGATTTCTTTATGATAGGTAAAAAATATTTTCTCGCGAATAATCTCCGAAATAAAAAATCGCTGGGATTTGTCGGTAATATCATCCTTCGGAAAATAAGGAGGCGCTTCGGGGATGAGTTCTGTAATCCGCTTCAAAAGATAATCACAATTAAAATTTCGTGTAGCGGAAACAGGAATTATTTCGGCATTCGGCAAAAGTTTCTTCCACTCAACTACTTTAGGAACCAATATATCCTGATTTCCAAGATCGATCTTGTTTATTACCAGGAGTATCGGTGTTTGCGTGTCCTTGAGAATGGCCAGTGTTTTTTCATCTGCCGGGTTCGGATCTCCAATTTCCATAACAAACATAATCACCTCCGCATCCGAAAGCGCTTCGGAAACCACATTCATCATGGCTTCGTGAAGTTTGTAATGCGGCTGTATAATTCCGGGAGTGTCTGAGAACACGATCTGATAATCATCGGTATTAACAAGACCTCTGATGCGATGGCGGGTGGTTTGCGCTTTGGGTGTGATGATGCTTAACTTCTCCCCCACCAATGCATTCATCAGCGTGGATTTTCCAACATTTGGCTTGCCGATGATGTTTACGAATCCTGACTTGTGCATAAGTGCGAAGGTAGTTGAAACTATTAGTGACTCGTCCTGTCTGCAAGACAAATGCTTATTAGGAAAGCCGCACACCAAATTTACGATATTGCCCGCGTAGCACCAACGTGCTGGGGCTGTGCTTCTTTTCTGTCC
Source organism: Bacteroidota bacterium (assembly GCA_004297845.1). Classification (GTDB taxonomy): domain Bacteria; phylum Bacteroidota; class Bacteroidia; order Palsa-948; family Palsa-948; genus Palsa-948. Next base: position 4,754 of record SCSP01000243.1, read on the forward strand.
ACAGTTGAAAGTCAGTCTGCGAAACGAACAGGTCGCCTTTAATGTCGTTGAGTTTTTCTGTCGTAGCTTTAATCGCTTCATCTGATTGGTCAATGCCAATCCATTGTCTGCCGTTGATTTGTGCGGATTTTAAAGTTGTCTCGTTACCGCAAAAACAATCAAGCACGATACTGTCTTCATTAGAAGAAGTTTTAATTGTAACCCCTAATCAGGACGAGACGGGTGATCATCAATAGCTTCTTAGGGGAGCGCTCCGTTTTTATTTATAAAATTATTTTTCCGCTTTTGTACTGAGCATCTGCTCCAGCGTTTTCAGCCGCGCATCGTAATTGGAGATTTGAGTGTTAAGATTTAAGATTTGAGACTGTTGTTTGTTTATTGTTGCCTGCTGACCGTCTATTATTTTTTGCTGCTCTTTAATTGCCTCCACTAATACAGGCGTGATTTTTGCGTAGTCAACCGTTTTAAATCCAGTTTCATCTGTATGTACAACCTGAGGGAATATACGTTCTAATTCCTGCGCGATAAATCCAATTTGTTCTTTTTCATTAAAGTCCGACTGTGGAAATTCCCCTGCTCTCCAATGATACGTATAGCCGTTGATTTGTTTTATTTTATTTAATGAACCGTCAAGTTTAGTGATGTCTTTTTTATACCTTGAATCGGAACAAACCAGCACACCGCAACTGGCTGTAACCGTGCCTTTGCATACTACGTTACCGGTTCTTGGATACAACTTTATGCTCCCGTCTGCCGGATTGGTATATCCGCAGCAGGTGCTGTAAAAATGGATGCCATCACCCGTCCATGATCCTACGGATACTATTTCACCGGCCCCGCCATATTTTATGGACAGATCGGAACCGTTGGAAACGCCACAATTAACCCGGAAGGATTCAACGCTGGAACTGCCGGGTCCCTGAACGATGACACTGCGGTCGCCTTTCACTGAAAACACAGGCGTATATGTTTCCGCACTGCCGCTCCAATAGGAAGCCGCTTCAAAAATAGTTGAAGAAGCGACTCCATATCTTGTTGCAACCATTAAACCATGATACGCTGCGGCATCTTGGGTATTCTCCACCCAGCCTGCCCATGTTCCGCCTGGCCCGGCAGGGTTTGCACCTCCTTGGTATCTGGCGTGAAATTTTGCTCCCGGGCTAACAGTTCCGAAGCCCATCCTTGCTGTAGAAAAATCACCATAAATCAAAGGAGGATTTGTGCTGGTGTTAGAAATATACAGTTTGTTGGAGCCGGTTTCGTTATATCCTGCCTGATATCCTAAGAATACATTACTGCTGCCGGTGCTGTTGCTGTAACCTGCGCTGTTACCTATTGCAGTATTCGTTCCTCCTGAAGTATTGGAATAAAGCGCGTAATGCCCGGTTGCGGTATTCCCGTTTCCGGCACTGGAATACAGCGCCCGATAACCTACGGCTGTATTTTCCGCGCCTCCGGCATTGGCAGTAAGCGCGTATTCTCCCACAGCAGTATTGTACTGTCCCGATGTGTTGCCCGAAAGCGCGTATGTTCCAAAGGCGGTATTGTACCCTGCGGTGTTGGAATAAAGCGAGTTGTAACCGTAGGCGGTATTCTCTCCTCCGCTGATGTTAGAGTAAAGCGCGCCATAACCTGCAGCGGTATTTAGTTGTCCATTAGTGTTTTTATTAAGCGCAAGCGCTCCGATAGCAGTATTGCTGCTTCCGGTTGTCAAAGAAACTCCCGCTGAGTATCCAAAAATAGAATTATTGGAATAAGAGTTAGCGACAACGCCCAAACCTGCATTATATCCAACAAGGGTATTATTGCCTCCTGTACTGTTCTGGAAGCCCGCACTAGCGCCTATGGCAATATTGTTGCTTCCTGTGCTGATTTTTTCGAGCGCGCTGGTTCCGATGGCAATATTTTCCGATCCGCTTGGATTGTTGCCGCGCATGGCGGAAGATCCTATTCCGATATTGTTGCTCCCGGTGTTATTGCCGTCAAATGCATTGGCTCCGATAGCTATATTATTATTACCGGTGGTGTTACTATACATGGCGCGATATCCGAGGGCAACATTCCCATCTCCATCCACATTTTGTTTCAATGACCAGCTTCCTATGGCGGTATTCCTGTATCCTATGGTGTTTGAATTCATTGACTGATTCCCATAGGCGCAATTGTCATACCCCGTTGTGTTGGCATACAGGGTTTGGTTTCCTCCTCCCACTGCAGTATTAGTGTTTCCTGTAGTATTGGATTGCATCGCGTTTGATCCAATGGCCACATTTTGCTGGCCTGATGTATTGGTAAAAAGCGCATTAGTTCCTATGCCAATATTGTATGATCCATCGGTGTTATTAACCAATAAATATTGTCCTATAGCAATATTACCGCTTCCGGAAATGTTCTTTTCAAGATTATTTCCCCCGATTGCCACATTATATGTCCCGGTTAAATTATCGCGAAGCGCCTCTGTCCCCATAGCGATATTATCGCCCCCTGTAGTGTTGGTATAAAGCGCCCGATAACCATTGGCGACATTGGAGTTTCCGGTAGTATTGGAATAAAGAGCGTTATATCCGGTAGCACTATTTTTGCTTCCTTTGTCATTTTTGTGTAATGCTTTTGAACCAATAGCGGTATTAGCTATTGCTTCAGTTGCTAATGTTGCCCCCATACCATTATTGTAAAGGGCGGAGTCGCCTATGGCTACCAAGTTACTGCGGTTGACGTTCATTTGGTACAAGGTATGAACACCTATCGCCACGTTGGAAAAACCGCTCACCATGTTATAGAGTGACTGATTGCCAATGGATATATTGTTATTTACATTGGCTGCATTGCCCTGCAACGCCTGCACCCCTATCGCGATGTTACCTGTTCCGGTGGTATTGTTTTGAAGCGACAAACCGCCTATTGCAGTATTATTGGCACCAGTGGTATTAAAAAGGGAACCATATCCAATGGCAGTATTATTTGCGGATGTTACATTTTTATTAAGCGCAAAGTATCCAAGTGCAGTATTTTGGACTCCGGTGCTATTGGTATAAAGTGCCTGATAACCGATGCCTGTGCTGGTCGCAGCGGTATTGCTGTTGCCTGCCTGATAACCGAAAAACACTTCCCCGGCTGAGGCAATTCTTCCCGCCTTCAGATTATTCACTCTGAAGTTAAGAGGTATATTATCTGTAGTTCCCAAAAAATTGATTCCATCCGTAGTGCCTGTATTTCCCAGCAGCGCCCAATCCAATCCTCCGTTTCCTCCGCTCCAGCGCACCCACTGGCCTCCGTCCCAGTAATAATAGCCGGGGGTTACGTTGTTGGGAGAAGCTCCCGCAGTGGCTGTATTAAACACAATCAATCCTTTTTCCGTGGCGGCCGGTGCCGGCACAATGGGAGAGGTGTTGTTGGTGGCCGAGAGCGCCACCCTGGGAATGAGGGCGCCTTTGGTGTCCACCCCATTGCCTCCCGAAAGGGCTGCTCCCACATCCAGGAGAGCGGAGCCATTGGCCCCCGCGCCTGTGGTGTTGATGCCGATGTTTTGGGCAGAGCAATTATCAATTGACAATTGACAATTAACAATTAAAAGAACTGCGAGAAGTTGTTTCATTTTTGTTTATTTTTAGTTACAGACCTGGTTGTACGCATTGCAGCAAAAAAAGGTTTCAATTATACCGACAAATATATGCAAATTCCACGAATCAATCCCACAAAACAGAATTTTTGGGTGTATGTCCTCGCAGTTGGCCGGAATACAGTATCTTTACAAAAAGATTATTGTGCAGAAATGATGTCCGATGTGCAGGTTTGTTTACATATTCACTGTCAATGTTTTCCTTCTCTTCTCTGTTTTTCCGGGAGGGGGAGGAACTGGGCTGAAAGCCCAAACTTTTTACGATTCCACGCACGTTCCTGTTTTTGACACCACTAAGTTTTGCGTACCTATCTTTGTTTCAGGGCTGCTAAACAAAATAGATACTTCCTTCGGTCTCGGTTCCGTTTGCTTTAACATCACTCATACGTTTGACGCTGATTTGGTGATTACACTTCAATCACCCGACAGTTCGGTTATTACCCTTGCCGGAGGCGTTGGCAATTCAGGAAAAAACTTTACAAACACCTGCCTGGCGATGAACGGTGACAGCGGATCCATTGTAACCGGAAAGGCTCCGTTCACCGGAACTTTCATTCCCCAGCAATCCTTGAATATTCTGAACAACGGACAAGACCCGAACGGCACCTGGAAATTATGCATCCATGATACACAGATGGCGGATACCGGATCACTTCATAATTTCAGCATTACCTTCGTCAATAATCCTCCTCCCGATCCTCCAATTCCTCCTGTGATCTGCAATTACTGCACGTGTGCCGGTGGCGCTGATACCTGCGATTTGCTGCCCGACATGACCGCGTCAGCCCTCTGCATCCAACAATATCATTCTGAGTATCCGGGTACAATAACCCTTGCTAATGCAACTCCAAATATTGGCAGAGGTCCGATAGAAATTCACGGCATTGATTCCTGCTTTTGTGACACCGTTCCGGTTCCCTGCTCCACCGTATGCCCGACCGGAAAGCAGTTTAAACGCATTGTCATCCAGCGAATTTACCAACGGCAGGGAGGCGATACCCTTTCCTACTATGATCACATTGCAGGAAAAATGGCATCTCATCCTGTGCATGGGCATCTGCATGTAGATCATTGGTCTGATTACTCGCTTCGCATGGCAACTCCGAATCCCGATGCAACTGTTTGGCCTGTTTTGGGAACTTCGGTGAAACAAAGTTTTTGTCTGATGAATTTGTCACTCTGTGATTCAGCGCTTGGATATTGCGTGGATACAAACGGAAACGCTCTCGGTACGGCAGACATTCCGAACGCGGGTTTTGGTTTGTACAGCGGCTGCGAATTGGATCAGGGCATTTACCCCGGCTATTTTGACGTGTACGATGAACCGCTGAACGATCCCATCACTTTCTCCAATATTTGCAACGGCAATTTTTACATTGTTTCCATCACCGATCCCGAAAATAATTTTCTGGAGAGCGATGATAGTAATAACTGGGCGGCCGTGCCGGTAACCCTTGCCATGCAAACCAATCCCTATGGCGCTGCCTCCTTTAATTATTCAGTAAACGGATCACAGATAAATTTTACGAACACCTCCCCCGCGGGCGCAGGGTATCTGTGGAACTTTGGCGATGGAAGCTGGGATACGTTGTTTAACCCTTCGCATACGTACGCTGCTCCCGGCACGTATACGGTATCACTTGTCTCGCTCAACCAATGCTATACGATGAATTCACAAGTGGTCGTCATAACGGGAATAAATGAATATGAGCAGGCGAATCTTAATCTTAGGGTTTATCCAAATCCCATTGCCAAAAATGCGGTGCTGATGTATTACCTTCCCGGGAATACGAATGTTACGGTTGAATTAACGGACGTATCGGGGAGAAAAATTGCAACGATCGTAAATGAAAATCAACGGCAGGGAGTTCAGAAAGTTCCTCTGAAAACTGATTTCCTGCAGACAGGGGTCTATTTCCTGCATCTTATTGCAAATGGTTATGGCAACACTGCTGCGAAAATCATTAAAACAAAGGAATAATTACGATTTCATAATCCTTCACAGAGTTGTAAGATTAATTTAGCTTACAAAGGTAAAAAAATAAGATTTTCCATGATAATTCATTCCCTTCTGCTGAATTTTTGCGGTATGAAGTAGTAATCAAACAGGTAAGAATACAAAGATATTGTTTTGCATAGCAACACAAATCTTCCGACATTTATTCCATCTTGTTTTCTTATACATGAAACGGGATAAAATAGTACATTCTACAAGTGGTACAGATAACAGATTTTTTACAGATTACAGATGGCTGTTTATCTGAAAATCTGTGTGTATCTGTTATCTGTACCATATTTTTGAAAATGTCACAATTTACCCCGTGCATAGTATAGTAACAGTCTTACAAAGATGTCTTGCTAATTTTTACCAATATTGCCGAACTTTGAGCAAGAATAATAACAATAAAAAAGAAAAACGGGTAGCTCCCGACCTCCTTCAAAAGGTGGCACATGCTGTGATATTTTACAGGATGAAAAGGAAATTGACCAAAGAAAAGCTTGAATACGAAACCGGTTTAAACATTGCCCGTTACGAATCCGGAAGGCATGATATGACCCTAACCACCCTCAGCATCCTGAGTAAACATCTGGATGTGGAGCCATACAAACTCCTTAAATGAAAAAAAATCAATCATACTTCCAATCAGTCATTAGTGTTTGTTTCATAATTCAAATCTTATGTTTCACATCTGCCTTTGCCCAACCGTGGCCATTCAGATTAGGAGAAAATTTCAGTACTGATATCGGAAAGGGCATTGCTCTTGATGCCACAGGTGCCAATGTGCATATCATCGGTCAATTTGGTAATTTCGCTCCGATTGATTTTGACCCTGGAGCCGGTACGGCTATCCTCACTGCACTTACGTCCTCGGATATTTTTGTGGCCAAATACACATCGGGAGGAGCCGTTTGCCAATGGGCCATCAGCATGGGTGCGGCAGCAGGTTCTCCTAAAGTTTCTCAGGGCGAAGGCATTGCCGTTGATGGTAGTGGCAATGTGTATATAACCGGATTCTTTGAAGACATAGTCGATTTTAATCCGGTAGGTACGGCTAACCTTACGGCTGTGGGTGCCAGGGATATCTTTGTTGCAAAATATAACTCATCAGGCCTTTACCAATGGGCTTTCAACATTGGCGCAGCAGGCAATATTTGTGACGGGCATCGTATTCGTGTTGACGGCAGCGGAGATGTGTATGTAACCGGGTATTTTCAAGGCACAGCCGATTTTGATCCGGTAGGTACAAATAACCTCACTTCTGCAGGGAGCAGGGATATCTTTGTTGCCAAATATACCACTGCAGGCCTTTACCAATGGGCTTTCAGCGTGGGCGCTGCAAATGCAGATGAGGGTTATGATATTGCTGTTGACGGCAGCGGAGATGTGTATATATGCGGAAACTTTGACGGCACAGTCGATTTCGATCCGGTAGGTACAGCTAACCTCACCTCTTCGGGCGCAAATGCAGATGGTTTTGTTGCAAAATACACCTCTGCCGCCGGTCTTTACCTATGGGCTTTCAAATTAGGAAGTGGAGCTGATATTTGCCGTTCCATCGCGCTTGATGCTAGCGCCAATGTGTATGTGACGGGGAACTATAACGGCACAGTTGATTTTGATCCGGATCCAGGCAACGCGGTTAACCTTACGGCCGCCGGTAGTCCAGATAATATGTTTGTTGCCAAATATAGTTCAGGGAGCATTTATCAATGGGCTATCAGTCTTCCGGATGCTTCTATGGGAACAATCATTCCCAGGGTTATTGCAACGGATGGTACATACGTGTATCTCACGGGTTGGTTCAGCAGCGCTGGCGCAGCCGATTTTAACCCCGGTGCAGGAACTGCCAATCCGGTAGGAACTACTGACATCTTTGTTGCCAAATATACCGCAGCAGCTGGCGCCTACGTATGTGCTTTCGATGTGAATGGTACCGCCTCCCCAGATCAAGGCAATGATATTGTTGTTGATGCCAGTGAACAAATGTACATAACAGGTGAGTTTAAAGGCACTTCCGATTTTAATCCGGCAAGTCCACCGGCCGCTAACCTCACATCTGCCGGCAACCAGGACATCTTTGTTGCAAAATATAAAGATGTTTGTGTCATTGTATTTCCTGTTGAACTGGTTTCTTTAGCCACCTCCTGCTCTCCCGAAGGGGAAGTAGTTATACGCTGGGCAACCGCCAGCGAAACAAACAACAATTATTTTACTGTTGAGCGTTCCCTCTCCTTTGGAGAGGGCTGGACTGAGGTGGGAAGAGTACAAGGCGCAGGCAACTCTTCTATCCTCCGCAACTATGAATTTACAGACATTTCTCCCCTCTCCTCTGGAGAGGGGCCGGGGGTGAGGTTCTACCGCCTCAAACAAACCGATTACAACGGCTTGTATAAATATTTCGGTCCCATTTCAGTAAATCCGGCAGAATGTAATACAAATACAATAAATGTTCTGCCAACTATTTCCGGTAACGGATATTTTACAGTCATTGGATCCCCTCTCCTTTGGGGAGGGGCCGGGGGTGGGGTGGAGATTACAGTTTATGGATTACTTGGACAAAAAATTTATTCCGCAAAAAATGAATCGCTGCCATTTGTCATAGACCTCACAGCGCACAGCGCGGGAATTTATTTAATTCAGGTTAATACTGCAGGAAAGGCAACAAATCAGAAACTTATCTTTCAAAAATAATTTGCATGAAAATATTTAAGTTCCAATTCAAATTTTATTTTTTGCTGTTCATTGCCAACTGCATCCTGCCCACTGCCAACTCTTTTTCCCAAGGCACCTGGCCCTGGGCCGTACAAGCCAACCAAGGTCCCATTGGACCGTATAATGAATCATGGGGTTTGGATGTGGCCACGGATGCTGCCGGGAATATGTATGTGGCCGGGCGTTTTTATTCCGATACTGTTTATTTTGGAGGCATTACACTCGTGAATGGATCCCCGTCCACGGGCGTTCAGCCTTCGAGTGATATTTATATTGTAAAATATGATCCATCCGGAAATGTGATCTGGGCAAAAAGAGCCGGTGGAACAGGAAATCCCAATAGTAACACCAACTCGTATCCGAGGAGTATTGCTGTTGATGGATTGGGCAATATTTATATAACAGGATCTTATGCCTGTGCCACCATCACTTTTGCCTCTGTTACTTTAATTAATTCCAACACGATAAATTATTCTGCAAACCCTTGGGATTATTTTATTGCCAAGTACGATGCATCAGGCAATGTGCTTTGGGCAAAAGGGGCAGCGGCAGGAGATGGAGGGGAAGAGGGAATGGGTGTTATTGCAGATGCTTCGGGTAATGTTTATGTATCAGGAGTTTTTAATCAAATAGCGCCATCTGTCTCCATAACATTCGGATCCATCACACTGAATAACGCAAATGGATATTTCTTTATTGTCAAATACGATGCATCAGGTAATGTGCTTTGGGCAACGAATCCTTGTAATGCGAGGCCTCAGGAGGCAGGCATAGCCATAGACCCTTCTGGAAATAATATTTATATAGTGGGAATATTTTGGAACAGCGTTAACTTTGGTTCCACCACGCTTACTCCGGGGAGCGGAGCTATGAGTGATGGTTTTCTTGTTAAATACAATTCTTCCGGCAATGTGGTTTGGGCGAAGCAATCGGTCGGAAGTTGGAAACAGCTGATTACCGGGGTGGCTGTTGATCCTTCCGGAAATAATGTTTATATAGTAGGACAGTATCATCAATCTAACGGTATAACATTCGG
>SCSP01000244.1 GCA_004297845.1 Bacteroidota bacterium
GGTAAAATTTCCTGATAATCACAAAGCAAATATTTTGCGGTAGCGCAATTCTTTTGTAAAAAATCCTTTAGCACTCCCGTGCTGTTTAACTTCGCAGAAAAAAAGACGTTTGGGGCTTTTGACAGAAAAAAATTTTCCTCAATGATAAAATTAGTCGATAGCATGACTAATACCGAGATGGCAGGAAGTAAAAGTAACTTCTTGATAATGTTTCTTTTTCTAAACACAAAAGCGATAGGAAGCAGAACCCCCGAGAACAACAATAGTCCGGAAAAATTGGACAAGTGAGTGGTAGATGAGACCACCATTACAATGTACAACAAGATGTACGAAACTGACCGTTTACCATCTTTTAACAAAATAAGTCCGAGGGACCACCACATATAGGAAGTAAAAATATCTGGCATGACCTGTCCAATATAATACCCGCATGTTGTACAGAGTGAAATAAAAACGCTAATGGCTAAAACCCATAGTACATCGAATCGAACTTTTAAAACTTTCAATGTTTCAGCAATTAGGAATACTGCTATGATGCCCTGCAACACAACAACAAACCAAAGTGAATACAGCATGCTGACATGCCTTACCAGTAAGCCATAGATAATTGGACGATCAACGGGAACGGTTCCATAAAAACCCGAAGCAATATACGCCCCTGTATCCGGATAAACAATCGGATAGCCATTATAAATGGCGGGCCACAGAAGCACGGCAAGGGATATTAGATAATAAAGCGAATTCCTCGCTAGTAGGGAATATTTTTCCATCACATTATCTATAATAGTCTAAATGTACGAGAAATATGATTTCTACTCTAAAAATAAAGCCAAAGCCCGCCAAACAGGGGTGGGCAGTCCACCATTCCGTCATTGGAAAAGTGAACTTTGGTCGATAAATAACTGCAACTTGTCGAATAACAAATGGAATACTTGCAATTTTTAATATTATTTTCGTACCTTTGCCTATCATACTTAAAGTACCATGAGTTTCAAAATACAAAAGAAAGATAAGTTCACGCTGATTAAAACCAGCGTTGAAAAATTAGACACAACAGTCGCCCCCACTCTTAAAACAGAATTGGTTTTACTTAATTCCGATGGGGTACAGAATATCATTATTGATCTTGCGGCTACCCGTTACTGTGATTCATCGGGACTGAGTGCGATTCTTGTAGCGAACCGGCTATGTAAAAATGCGGGCGGCAACCTTGTAATCACTGGCTTGCAGGATCCCGTTAAAAATCTTATTTCCATTTCCCAGTTAGATTCCATTCTTAATATTGCTGATTCGCTTGAGGATAGTATTGAATTGCTGAAAGAAAAAGTTGTTGGCGAGGACGAATAAAGATTATTAATTATGCGTGAAATGATTGGAAAAATTCTTTTTTTTGTGAGTATTTTTCTTCTTTTGAAGATATATTCGTTTGGTCAGGTATGCACTCCTGATCCGCAATATACAAATAC
>SCSP01000245.1 GCA_004297845.1 Bacteroidota bacterium
TAATTTTTCAAAACAATACACATAATCGTCAATAGCATTTTCGTTCGGAGTAATTTTATTCTTGCCGATATTCCCCCCTATAATATACCTGCGCCCTCCTCTAATCGCTGGCTCTCCCCCTTCAGTAGAGCGGGAGGGGGTGAGTCGTTTCACCATTGCCTCCACCCCCTCATTATTGAAACCCATACGGTTTATGAGCGCTGAATCCTGGGGAAGTCGGAAAGACCTTGGTTTGTCATTACCGGACTGTGGTTTTGGGGTAACCGTTCCCACTTCAATGAATCCGAAGCCACAAGAAGAAATTTCATCAAAGAACTTCGCATCTTTGTCAAAGCCTGCGGCAAGGCCAACAGGGTTAGGGAATTTTAGACCAAAAACCGTTCTTTCAAGTTTTTGGTTTTTGTGCATATATAATAGACCCATCAACGAGCTAACACCCGGAATTTTTAAGAGAAATACAACCAGATGATGAGCAGATTCCGGAGGAAATAGAAAGAGTATGGGGCGGATGAGAAGCTTGTACATTCAGGAGCAAATTTACGAGTAATTCTGTTGCAAACAGCCGAAACCGCAGAGGTAGTAGAGCAAATACACGCTGAGAACGCAGAGAAGAGCAGTTCAAAGTTTCTTCGCGCGGTTCCAGTATTCGTCCATTTCGCTGAGCGTCATATTGCCTAATTGCTTTCCGTCTTTTGCGGATTCTTTTTCAAGATACTGGAAACGCTTGATGAACTTTCGGTTTGTTTTTTCAAGGGCATCTTCGGGATTTACATTTATAAAGCGGGCGTAATTGATCAGCGCAAACAACAAATCTCCAAATTCGTCCTCAACAGCCTCACCCCGGCCCTCTCCTTTGGAGAGGGAGTCTAATTCCACTCTTAACTCTCTTAATTCCTCCTGAACTTTACGCCATACCTGCTCCGGTTTTTCCCAGTCAAAACCTACCCCCCGGGCCTTTTCCTGGATACGATGGGCTTTGATCATGGCAGGCAGCGAAGTTGGAACCCCGCCCAAAGCCGAAGTGTTCTCCATTTTTCCGGAAGCATCCTTTTCTTTCAGTTTTAATTTCTCCCAATTGCTTTTCACTTCGTGCTCGTCCTTCACTTTCACATCTCCGTAAATATGCGGATGCCGGTGAATGAGTTTTTCGCAAAGAGAATTGCAAACATCAGCAATATTGAATGTATTTGTTTCGGAAGCTATCCGGGAATAAAATACGATGTGCAGGAGCAGGTCGCCCAACTCCTTCTTGATCTTCTCCATATCCTGAGTCAGAATAGCATCGGAAAGCTCGTAGGTTTCTTCAATGGTAAGATGGCGGATGGATCCGATGGTCTGCTTTTTATCCCAAGGGCATTTCTCCCTGAGTTCGTCCATAATGGTGAGCAGACGATCAAAAGCGACAAGTTTTTCGTTCATGCCGCAAAGATATATTTATCCTGAATGAAGATACAAGCTGGCATACCCAATTAAACGGCATTCCCATTGCACCGCGGGATTGCTTCGTCATCCAGACCGGAGGGTTTGGATTCCTCGCAATAACGGTTTCAATTGAGTACCACTTCGATAAGACCCGTCTGGCGAGACCTTTCGATCTTCAGTGCTTTTGAAAATGCCAGGATGTTTGCGATCACCGCATCACCAGGAGAAAACTGATTTTCGAGGGATGCTTTTTCCTTTACGTTTTTCTCGAACAAAGAAATAAAGGAAGCGTTAGAAAAGAGAGTAGAGTTTTTTGCCATGCAGATATGCGGTTGGTTAAATGTTTCATGTTTCCGTTCATAGATAGGGTTAAATAACGAAGAATCGTTACTGATATTGCACGCATATCAAAACAAATCCACTCGTCTTTTCAACTATATGCTAACAACTCAGACTGCCCTCTTTTGCCATCTTTTTAAGATTTATAATCGCATAACGCATTCTGCCTAATGCAGTATTGAGATTCATCTTTGTAATCTTGCAAATTTCATTAAAACTCATATCCAGGTATTCCCGCATTATGAGTACTTGTCTTTGTTCATCAGGAAGTTGCTTGATGAGGTGCCTTATCTGCCTGTGAGCCTGTCTTTTTTCCACATGGGTGCAATGCTCTTTTTCTTCTACATCTATTACGTTAAAAATATCTTCTTGTTCCCCATCGGAATTTCTCACGGAGCTGATCATACGTATCCTTCCTGCCCTTCGGAAATGGTCAATGATCATGTTCCGGGAAATACGCATTACCCAGGGAAGGAATTTATCGTCCTCCTTGTATAATCCCGCTTTCAACGATCGTATTACCTTAAAGAAGGTTTCCTGGAAGACATCCTCAGCCAACGCCCTGTTACGCACAAGTTTGATGATGTGGCTGAATATCCGCCTTTTGTGGCGTTCCAGCAGGGTAACGAGGCATTGCTCATTGCCTTCTACGTACTGCTCAACCAGTTCACGGTCGCTGAGAAGATTGTGGTTTTTTCCCTCCCGGTTTTGCTGTTCAGACAAGGATGCGGGCTTCCTTTGCTGCATAGGAACAACAATCATTGTTCCTTCCTGAATACTGCTTTGTGCTTTCATAGTAAACCTCTGTTTTAAGTTCCATTTTCAAAAGAAAAAGGAACGGTTAAACATTAAAAAATCAAGTAGAGGTTTACTCTATGAAATAAAAAGTTAAAAAGTTAAAAATACGAACCGAAATCAAAACTGACGAGTAGAGTGTCTATCTATATTGGGAAGGTTATTTAAATACTCCTAACGCAAATTTACAAAAAAGGTTACATCAAATTACAGATAATTTTCAAATTAGTGTTTTTTAAAGAAATTTTGAGAAAAATGTGCTGTTTGCCGAAAAAGAAGCTGAATTTTTTCATTCAAATAATTGATCTTGCGAGAGTTTTCAGCTAAAAATTTTTATCGAATAGAATTGTAAATTCGCCATCCATTATGAAATCTGCTTCGGTAAAAATAATCAACGAAAAAGACAATAAATCAATTTCGATCATTGGAGCACGAGTTCACAATCTCAAAAATATTAGTGTAACGATCCCACACAATAAACTGATTGTAATCACCGGAGTATCCGGCTCGGGAAAATCCTCACTTGCATTTGATACCATATATGCCGAAGGACAAAGAAGGTATGTTGAAAGTTTGTCTTCTTATGCGCGGCAGTTTTTGGGCAAGATGCATAAGCCCGATGTAGATCACATTCAGGGTATAGCACCTGCCATTGCAATAGAACAGAAAGTTATCTCCCGCAGTGCGCGCTCTACCGTAGGTACTTCCACGGAAATTTATGATTATCTCAAACTTCTGTTTGCGAGGATTGGAAAAACGTATTCCCCGGTTTCGGGAAATTTAGTAAAAAGAAATACTGTTTCCGATGTTGCGAAGTATATTAATTCATTGCCTGACGAAACGCAGATAACTCTCCTCTCCCCTGTTAAAACAGATGGAGAATTAAATGAACAGTTAGACCTGTTACGTAAACAGGGCTTTTCAAGGATTGAAATAGACGGAGAAATCAAGAGGATAGATGATGTGTTAGATAGTTTAAAGTCTAAAGTCAAAAGTCTAAAATCTAAAGAAACTATTCCCTCAAAATCCGTTTTTCTGGTTATAGACAGATTATTGGTTCAGAAAGGGAATGAAGAAAACGAAAGCCGGATATCTGATTCGGTTCAAACTGCATTTTACGAAGGGCAAGGGGAATGCATTGTTAAGATAGATAATGTAAAACGATTAATGGTTAATGGGAAAAAACAGGAGTCCAGCAAGCAGCAACCAGCAACCATTACACACTTTTCAAACCGCTTTGATCTGGATGGAATTACGTTTGAGGAACCGAGCGTACACCTGTTCAGTTTTAATAATCCTATTGGCGCCTGCCGTACCTGTGAGGGGTTCGGAAGTATCATCGGGCTGGATGAGAACCTGATCGTGCCGAATAAAAATCTTTCCATCTACGAAGAAGCTATTGCCTGCTGGAAAGGAGAGAAAATGGGTAAATGGAGAGAAACGCTTGTCAACGAGGCTCACAAATTCGACTTTCCGGTTCATCGCCCTTATCACGAACTTTCTCCGAAACAGAAAATACTTTTGTGGGCCGGCAATGAATATTTTCGCGGTCTCACAGAATTCTTTAAATTTGTTGAAGGAGAAAGTTTTAAGATTCAATACCGTGTAATGCTGTCGCGTTACAGGGGAAAAACTGTTTGCAACGAATGTTTTGGATCCCGCCTGCGGAAAGAAAGCAACTACGTAAAAGTTGCAGAACATTCTATCGGAGAAATTGTGGCGATGCAGGTAAAGGATTCTCTTTCCTTTTTTAAAAGCCTCACCCCCGGCCCCTCTCCTCCAGAGAGAGGGGCAAATACACTTTCTAAAAGTGATTTTCAAATTGCCAAACGTCTGCTGATCGAGATCACCACCCGCTTGCAGTTCCTGGATGATGTTGGGCTTGGCTACTTAACGCTTAATCGTTTATCCAATACACTCTCAGGTGGAGAATCACAGCGTATCAATCTTGCGACCTCACTGGGCAGTTCTCTTGTAGGTTCCATGTATATTCTGGACGAGCCAAGTATTGGATTGCATCCCAGGGATACACAGAGGCTCATAAAAGTTTTAAAATCGCTCAGAGATGTGGGCAACACGGTAATGGTTGTGGAGCACGATGAAGAGATCATGCGTGCAGCGGATGAACTCATTGATCTTGGGCCGGGAGCGGGGACCAACGGAGGGGAAGTTGTTTTTCAGGGAATAGTCGCCCCTGCCCTAAAGGGGGGAATACAACCGGGCTTCGCTCGCAACCAGCGGTTGCCTTTAGGGCGGGGAGCAAGCCTGACTCTTGATTATTTAACTGCAAAAGAAAAAATTGACTTACCTGCCAAAAGAAGGAAGTTGAAAAATTTCATCGAGGTAATTGGGGCAAGGGAAAATAACCTCAAGAACATCAATGTTAAATTTCCATTAAACGCATTCACTGTTGTAACCGGTGTGAGCGGATCGGGAAAAACATCCCTGGTAAAAAAGGTTTTTCATTCGGGATTAAAAAGAGCCCTAGGAGGATACACCGAAGCATCCGGCAGTTTTGACACGATAAAAGGAGATACCCATAAAATATCATCGGTGGAAATGGTGGATCAGAACCCTATCGGAAAAAGTTCGCGGTCAAATCCTGTTACCTACCTAAAAGCGTATGATGAGATACGGAATCATTTTGCAGCGCAGCCACTCGCTAAAATGCGTAACTACAAGCCATCCTCTTTTTCTTTCAATGTGGATGGCGGCCGTTGCGAAGTCTGCGAAGGAGAAGGAGAAGTAACCATCGAGATGCAATTCATGGCGGATGTTCATCTGGAATGTGAAACCTGCAAGGGAAAACGCTTCAAAGACGATGTTTTAGATATCACCTATAAAGAAAAAAACATTGCCGATGTGTTGGACATGACGGTGGATGAGGCGGTGGAGTATTTTAGTTTCCCCGACCCTGAAGGGAGAAAAAATGACCAGGCAGAAATTCAACAGCCCCCTTTAGGGCGGGGGGCAACGGCTATCACTTCCAAACTAAAATTATTGCAGGAAGTGGGAATGGGATACATCAAACTCGGACAGTCTTCCAGTACCCTGAGCGGTGGTGAGGCGCAAAGGGTAAAGCTGGCGTATTTTCTCTCCGGACAAGGTCAGGCACCAGTCGACAGGAAGCAGGGAGCAAACACCATGTACATTTTTGACGAGCCCACAACCGGCCTGCACTTTTACGACATCAAAAAACTATTATACGCACTGAACAGATTAGTAGATGAAGGCCATACGCTGATCGTCATTGAACACAACCCCGATGTGATAAAATGTGCTGATCACATAATTGACCTTGGCCCCGAAGGTGGAGAAGCGGGTGGTAATTTGGTTTTTGAAGGAACTCCGGAAGAATTGATAAAGTGCGAAAAAAGTATTACAGGGAAGTTTCTAAGAAATAAAATCTGACCTCCCGCTACTTACTAACATTCGTTTTATTTCTCAGTCCTTTCCATGAGACTACATTTGCTTTCACGGTTCCAACCATGATCGGAGCCTCCACATGAAGAGGTATTTTATTCATATCATCTGTTGCCCATACCTTCATTCCTTCACCTCCCTTAAAGATGGTACCTGCCACCAGGAGCGGACTGAATTTTATACAACTCATGGTCTTGCCGGCCATTTTTAATTTATCCTTCCCCAGGTAGCGAATATAAAGCGGGTAAATTTTATTATCCAGGAAAAGTGAAATAGGAATCGTATCATTCATAGTGTATTTAGAATAGTTAATGTTGCGGGAAAAATAGATCATGGTAAGAGGATCGAAGGAACACAAGGAGATTGGCACAGTATCCATGCGTGGTGATTTTTTTTTCTCCAGGGTAACACAATACGCTTTTTGTTTCTGGTAATTAAAAAAACATTCGTTATAAAAGGTTCTTCCACCCTCTTTCACATCGCGTATGTACCGGAAAGGCTTGAGGGTTGTAGTATCCACCCAGCATTCAAAACGGTCGCGCACTTTATATATCCAGTCGTAGGAGGGATACGTACCCCCTATTCCACTCAGCTTGTAACAGGGAATCCCCTTATGCTCAGCCATTTCCACTTTAAATGTTACCTGGCCGGCATCCAGCCAGATTAATCCCCAGTTATAGGATATTTCATATTTGATCTCTTCACCGGAAAAAAAAGCATCGTTATTTATATCACATTCAATAATAGGCGGTACATCTGCTTTATTTCCGGAGGTACGCACTGCATACGAAAAGAAAAACAGGGCTGCAAGAGCAAGGACTATATTCGAACATTTTTGCATAGTGCGAAAGTAATTCAAATAACAAATTGGTAATCACGGATAACCGGCAAGAAAAATTAATTAACTTTTCTCTATTCAAAATCCTGGTAAATAAGATATTTCCTTCTTATTTCCTTGAACTGGATTAATCCCGGCTCCCAGGTTTTTCGGATATCTTCTTCTGTCTTACCTTCTTTGATTTGCTTTTGTAAAATATCATTCCCGGCAAGCAGGTTAAAATAATTATTAAAGAATTTATCCTTTACGGTGCTTGTATTGTAGAGATTAAGTATCCAAAATAAATAAACCTTTTTAGAATATTTAACATAAACTTCTCCGTATGTTGAAACATCAAAACCATGGCAGGGTTGTCCGTTGTACAGAGGGTTTTCGCTAGCTCCCTTTATAGAACGCGGGGTAAACATGATATTGCCTCTCACCAACTGCGGATAACCAAACTGCTGAAAAGGCTTGTCTGTTCCTCTGCCAACGCTCACAAGGGTTCCTTCAAACAAACACATGGATGGATACATATAAATGGAAGACATATTCGGCAAATTTGGCGATGGTTTTATCGGAATCTGGTACAGATCATTATGTGTATATTTCTCAACCGGAATAACAGTCAGGTTACACTGCGCTCCGTTTGCAAGCCATTTTTCCCCGTTGATCATGCGGGCATATTCCCCAATGGTCATTCCGTGAACAATGGGAACAGGATGCATACCGGTAAAAGAAGTAAACTTCATGTCCAGCACCGGGCCATCTATATAATATCCATTGGGGTTGGGACGATCCAGAACAATAAGTTGTTTTTTGTTTTCTGCACAGGCCTCCATTACATAATGCAGCGTAGAAATAAAGGTATAGAACCGGGATCCCACGTCCTGAATGTCGAAGATTACCACTTCTACATCTTTCAGATCATCTCCTTTGGGTTTTTTGTTCTCTTTTCCATAAAGTGAAATGCAAGTCAGTCCTGTTTTTCTATCCTTATATGTTCTCAGATGTTCTCCGGCATCTTCATTTCCGCGAAATCCATGTTCCGGAAAAAATATTTTTTTGAGATTTATTTTCATGGAAAGGAGCGTATCTACCAAATGCGTTTTGCCAATAACCGAAGTTTGATTTCCTACAAAAGCAACTGATTTCCCTTTGAGAAGCTGAAAATACACTGCCGTTTGCTGTGCTCCTACTTTGAGATCGGCAGAGGTTTTGTCCTGAAGTTTGAGGGGGTTGGCATACTGAGCGAAACAACAAATAGACAGTAGACAGATGACAGTAGACAAAAACAGCCGGTTTAGCCAAAAGAGACGCATACGCGAAATTCGTAAATTCGTAATAGATTCGTTATTCGTAAATGGTTGAACTTTTCATATCCGGCCGCATTATTAAAAACAACAAAGGTTTCTCAAAACCGATTGTAAATATAGCCATTCTTGGAATTACGCTTGGGCTTGCAATCATGATACTTACCGTTGCCATCGTAACCGGTTTCCAGAAAGATATTCGGGAAAAGGTGATTGGTTTTGGCTCGCATATTCAGATAACCAATTACGATAATAACCAATCCTTTGAAGGAACCCCCATTGATCGCAAGCAGTCTTTTTTAGCTGAACTAAACAACCATCAGTCCATACGGCATATACAATGCTTTGCAACTAAAGCAGGGATTATAAAAACAAAAAATAAAGGGCTAAACAAAGAAAGCGAACTTCAGGGAGTTGTTGTAAAAGGGGTTGGCAGCGATTTTGACTGGGATTTTTTCAAGAAGAATATCATTGAAGGAGAATCATTCACCGTACAGGATTCGGTAAAATCGGACAAGATCCTCATTTCAAAATTTCATGCCGAAAAATTGAAATTAAAATTACAGGACACCATCATCATTTACTTCATTCAGAATCAGCAGCAGCGTGCAAGAAGATTTTCCGTTTGCGGAATTTATTCAACGGGACTGGGAGACATTTTTGATCAGGTATATGTGATTGCCGATATCGCGCATATCCAGAAGCTGAACAACTGGGACACAAAAAGCGTTGGAGGATTTGAAATACTACTGAACGATTATAAAAAATTAGATCAAACCACCGAAGCGGTGAATATGGTAATCGGCTACCAGTTTCTGGCGCAAAGCATCAAAGAACTGAACCGGCAGGTTTTTTCATGGTTAGACGCACAGGATATTAATGCAGTTATTGTACTGGCTCTCCTGGCACTGGTAGCAGCCATCAACATGATCTCTGCCCTGCTGATTCTTATTCTCGAAAAGACCAACCTGATCGGAACTCTAAAATCACTCGGGATGGCAAATGCAGGTGTACGAAAAATATTTTTATTCAGTGCTGCTTACCTGATTGGCAGAGGACTTCTTTGGGGAAACATCGCAGGTATCTCTATTTGCCTTTTGCAAAAACAATTCAAATTCATTTCTCTTGACGAAGCTACGTACTACCTCTCTTCTATTCCCATCAACTTTAACCTGCTGCACATTTTATTGCTGAATGTCGGAACATTTCTTCTATGTCTGGTCATGCTTATACTCCCTTCCTACATTATTACTTACATTACACCGGTGAAGGCGATGAGGTTCAGTTAATTATTTTCCGGACTCTGGCGAGCAGCTGATCTGTAACCGTAATGCCTTTGGAACGAATTTCTTCAACTGTCATTCCATTGGCAAGTGCAGCACGAAGAAATGTAAGCATGCAGGCTTCGTCCTTCAGGGCCTGGCAATTCATCATTAAATTAATGTAGACTTGAAAATACTTTGGGTTAATGGCAATTGCTTTTTCCCACATCTGGCCTGCTCTGGCATAATCCTTTTTATAATTAAAATAAACAACACCCAGATTGCTGAATGCATCTGCATTATTGGGATTCATTCGGATCACCTCTTCCAAAAAGAACAAGGCCGAATCCATTTTCTGCTCCTGGTAATACAGCATTCCAAGTTGAAAACCGGCTTCATCTTTCTGCAGGTTCAGATCTATCTCTTTCTTAAATTCTCTTTTGGCATCTGCAAGGTTTCCTTTACGCAGGTAAAGCATGCCCTGGTACATATGGTAGCGGGCCACCACAGTGACAGGCTCGCGGGATTTTATTGATTCCAGTATCTTTTCACAGCCCGCTATATTGTTCTGCTGGAATAATCCGCCTAAGAGATTCATATAGCCAGCAAGTTCTTCGGCAGTAGGTTTAGCAGGAAAGTTTTTGATATCGCTATCCATGTTGTACTTGCTTGCCAGGAACAAAGAATAATTCTCATCAAGTACAATGCTCTCTTTGAAACTTGCCAGATGTTTAAAATGCACATCCCCGATCATGGAGGTATTGAGGTCAAAGTTGAGTGCAACCAGCACCGTATCATTCTGCCTGGCAATATAAGTAAGCAATCGGTTTATGATCTGGTTATTGTCCGTGGTGTAATTACGCATGGTCCAGATCGGAAAAGTGCTGGTGGTGTCCCTTTCCGGATAATAGATCGGCTTCCGGGTATAAGCGGAGATGGGCGAAACAGCATAATCCACAAAACCTGCCATAGCATGTGTTTGAAGGTTATTTTGAACTATATATTTACCGGTTCGCTCCACCGATGAAAAATCACGGGAGATATCCTTTGAATACGCAATAACACCGGCAATGGTGTTTGCAACACATAAAAACAGAACGTATGCATTGGTGTATTTATCAATATTCAATTTGGCACGAAGGGCAGTAAGGATCAATACGCTGGACTTTCTTTTTTCCGGGAAGTAGCTCATCAGCCAATAGGATACAATAAAAACAAGGAACATAAAACCGTTATAGCGGGTTCCGTTAATAATAAAAATTGCACCGTTCAGATACGAGAAAAGCAGAACACCAAATGTACCGGCAAGAAAAAATATCAATGTGCTGATCTTTTTTGAAAAAAGAAGTGTGCCATATAAAATAAAAAAAAGAGAGGAAAGTGTTAGGAAAAGTTTTGCCATACCCTCTGCCGCAGTAGTTCCAATAAGGTTGGTGTTCCAGAAATTAATGGTTGAAAGATCAGGCACAGGGATGTAACCTGCCCATACACGATGCAGAATCTGATACACCCGGGCAGAGTCAAACTGCTTAAACCAGAAATTTGCATATACGCTATCTTCCGGTGGAGAGATTGATTTGATGGCAACCCGGATAGAAAGAGCGATCAGAAGAAGAGTCCAGCCGAAGTATTTTATTTTTTGCTTTTTCTTACTATCCGACATCTCATTAAAAAAATAATTAGTCATCAAAAACATCATGAAAGCAATAGAGAGGATGGCCCCAAATCCTCCGGTTGCATTGGCAAGAAAAAAAATAACAATTGCGAGGGGTATCCCGCTTGCCCAGTACTTTTTATACAATACACAGAACAGGAATATAAAAAAGACAGTCAGTGCATACCCCCTACTGATGATTCCATATTCATAAACAAGATAGTATCCAAAACAGAGAAAAAATTTTTGAAGCAGGGTGAATGGCGAAAATCGCAAAACAAGATATACAGCTCCTACAGCAACGGTCAAATGTGCTACCTGGACAATGACGGGGCTTAACGTGATATTACTTAAGAAATGCAGCATAAGATACCATACGTATGGGTTGGAGCCCATTTTCATGTTATTAAAAAAATCAGACAGCGATTTACTCTCACTTGCGATGAGCCAGGGCTCAAGTTCATCCCTCCACATCTCATGGTAAGCCATTCCAATGATACCGGCAACGGAATAAAAGAAAAGCGCTAAAAAAAGACACAGTGCATTCTTTCCTTTTTCATCAGGGAATAATCGCTGAAAAATACCTGGAGCAGGTTCGGGGTTTATACTCATGTAAGGTTAAGGCTTTTGTGCTGCAACAACAGCTTGGGTGAAAAGATCCCTGATCCCAAAATAATATTCAATGATCCTAAACCCTGAACTTTCAAATGTTTCGATGGCATGTTTTCTGGATCTGACTCTTGTAATTTCATCCGGGTGCAATTTAATATTCATTCTGAATATTTTGTTCAAAACGAAATGGGCAGAATCAAGAACAAAAACCGTAAAACCAAAAACTGGCGGCCAAAGTACCACTATCTTTCCGCCCGGCCTGATCACACGCTTGCACTCAGCGAGTATTTGCCCGATCTCATCCTGGGTAAAATGTTCGACAACGCCCAAATTATACAATCCATCAAAGGTATTATCAGCAAAGGGCAAAGAAAAAATATTCCCTTGTATGATCTTGCTATTGTCTCCGTTTACCTTCTTGTAGATCTTTAATGCGTGTGCCGAAATATCCAATGCTGTAATATTTATAAAATTGCGTATATCGGTATCTACCTGCCCACTGCCACATCCTGCATGAAGAACATTATCACCATTCGAAAAATGCTTATTGATAAAATGGTTCAAAATATTTTTAACGACAAGGCGCCTGTAAATTCCAGCCAGGAAATCATAGACCACATTACCGGAACGATCTTTATCCGACCAATAAATATCCCAATCCTGTTCTACCTGTTTATGCTTGTCCACAGCTACGTAATTTGGGTAAGTGATTTTTTGTTGGATATTTTTCTCACGTACAGACTCATTAAAAACCGGAAACTTCCCAATGCATCCCTCCATGTCATTTTAGAGGTGCCATAAGTTCTGGAAGGCAGTTCTATCGGTATTTCAAAAATGATCTTCCGGTTAAAATTAAGAATGAACAGGCTTTCAAAGAAGAATGAATATCCGTTTGACTGGATAAGCGAGAAAATGCTTTTGTCTATGTTTTTTAAATTATACAGTCGAAATGCTCCGCTGGCATCGTACGGCATGCTCAGCAAATTGACAGTAAGAAAATGTCCGAGCTTGGTCAAAAATTTTCTGAACAGGTTCCAGCTGGCCAGGCTGTGCTTCTTCATGTATCTTGAACCCACAACAATATCCGCCTTATCGCTATGCCGGATAAAATTGATAATATAAGACGGGGAATGAGTAAAATCACAATCCATCGTTATAAGCACCTCATACTTTTTTTCGTACGCCCATTCAATTCCGGTCTTATGTGCGCTTCCTATCCCTAATTTACCGGTTCGGTGTAAGGCGAATGTGTTTTCATTTTTTTCCACAAGCCCATCGATCACTCTTCCGGTACCATCGGGTGAATTATCGTCCAAAAATAATATGTCCGCTCCCAGATTGCATGACTTTATCTCACGAAAGATCCGTTCCACATTTTCCAGTTCGTTGTACGTGGGAATAAATATGAGTGTTTTAGACTGAAGCATGCTTTTTCAATTCTTCGTCAACCAGTTTTTTTATAAGGTCACTGAAATCCAGATCAGGCAGCCATCCGGTAGCTTTCCGCACTTTCTGGCTGTTTCCTAAAAGATTTTTCTTTTGTTTTTTGGTTATCAGACCAGGATTGATCTTTACATATTCCTTCCAGTCAAGGCTAAGATAGCTGAAGACACCTTCCACAAAATCTTTTATTGTATGCTGCGAACCGCTGGAAATAATAAAATCATCCGGCTTCTTCAATTGCATCACAGCAAATACGGCCTTCATGTAGTCCGGAGCATAACCCCAGTCTATCCGGGATTCAAGATCGCCAAGTACAAGCTCAGTACTTAATTGCTTTTTGATGGCAATAGCTCCTTCAACAATTTTTTTCGATACAAATTTAGAGGCCCGCAAAGGTGATTCATGATTGTAGAATATACCTACACAGGCAAAGATATTATGATTTTCCCTATAGAAATGACAAGCTCCAATGCCCGCAGTTTTCGTAATGCCGTAAATGCAATCAGGGCACAAGGGTGTATTTTCATCCTGGGGATATGCTGACGGATTTCCAAATACATGAGAGGAAGCTGCATAAAACAGCTTGCTGTCGGGTACATGCCTTCGCATACCTTCCAGGAAATTTACCAGGCCTTTCACATTTAGATCCAGGCTCTTTTGAAAAAGTGCCCCGTCCTCTATTTGCCGGTCGGAAGAGGACTGATGAACAGCTGCAAGAAAATATATTTCATCGGGTTTGAATTTCAGAAGCAAGGATGCAACCAGCGAAGAATCCATTACATCAACGATGCCTATGCCGTATGGATTGGGAGTTATCTGCTTTGTTGAAACTCCAAGTATCTCGTACTTTTTCTCGCGAAGCTGCTCTGAAAGGTAATAACCATCCTGACCGGTATGTCCTACTACAATAGCTTTCTTCATTAACCAACGATTTCTATTTTTGGGAGAGGGAATATAAATTTTCCACCAGCGCTTAAAAATTCTTTTTCTTTTTCAAGGATTCCCTGCCGGAAATGCCAGGGCAATACCAGGAAATAATCGGGCTTCATGGCCCTTGCTTCTTTTTCAGAAATAAGAGGTATATGCGTAAAGGGAGTAAAAGAGCCGAATTTATCTTCATTCACTTCTGCAATACAGGGAATATCTTTAAGGGTGAGTCTGCAATACTGCAAAATAACATTTCCCTTTGTTGATGCTCCGTACCCAAAAACCTTTTTTCCTTTCTGCTGCAAGTCGCGGATCAAAATCAGGAGCTCTTCTTTATGCCTTTCCACACTCTTTCTGAATTTCTCGTATGGTTCCAGCGAGTTTATTCCAAGCTTCTCTTCATTTGCCTTACATTCCAAAACATTTCTACCGGCAACATACGCGGAATCATTCTTGGCCACCGTAATACGAAAACTTCCTCCATTCACATCATTCATTTCCACGTCAAGTATTTTAAATCCGCATTTCTCCATCATGTATTGTATCTGCTTCAACGCATAGTATTCCAGATGTTCATGACAAACAGTATCGTACGAATTTGCTTCCAGCATGGCGGGCAGGTAACTCTGCTCAAACACCCAAATGCCATCATCTGCCAGCACTTTATGAATCTGCCTTACAAACGCAATAGGGTCCTCCAAATCGTAAAACATGGCAATGGAAGTGATCACTTTTGCTTTCGTTCCGGGATACCTTGCCTCTACATTTGCAAAGGAGAAAAAATCAGGGATCAGGTTTATATGGGAAGGGTAATACTTTTTAAATTTAATTCCCGTTGGGTCAACCCCGGTCAATATCAACCCTTTGTCCGAAGGATACTGTTGAAGCAATGTACTGTCATTACTTCCAATGTCAATGATCAGATCATCCCTTTTTAGTTCAACAAGTGAATGAACATATTTTACAACAGATGCCAGGTGCCTGACCATAGACTGGTTAAGTCCGGAGCGATAACCGTAATTCAATCCGTACATTTCGCTGCTATCGTACGAATGATGAAGCTGTACCAGGTGACAAACATTATCGTCCTTATTCACAGGGTGGCATTTCACCAGTTCCAGAGGGCCGGAAGTGATCTTATCAGACACACTTTTAGGAAATACTCCCGTCAGCGCCTGCTCCCCCAAATGAAGCAAAGAGACCAGATTTGCATTTCCACAGACCCTGCATTTTGTAATTTCTCTATACATTGATGGCAGTATAAATACGACTCCGAAAGTACCTTAAATTTCAATATCCAAAATCGTCATTATTCCATTTTTGAGAAAGATTTAATTCTGGAATTACCTGCGTTATATAGTTGTCTTTTTACCTTTATAGGTAAATAATAAACATTGCCTTATCATGTTTGATAATTTTCCTAAAAAAAGAAATGCATTGCCCGAAAAATA
The DNA here is from genome assembly GCA_004297845.1 of Bacteroidota bacterium. GTDB lineage: Bacteria > Bacteroidota > Bacteroidia > Palsa-948 > Palsa-948 > Palsa-948. The sequence goes on from SCSP01000245.1 coordinate 15,459, forward strand.
CAAGGCCATTTATTCAACCTATTACAAAAAAAATAGAGAGGGGCATACGGCTGCCGCTTCTATATCACAGAGATTGGAGGCATGGTTGCATAAAAAAGTGGCCGAAGATGTAAAACTAATTTCGAACCGATCAACACTTGAAATAGGTGCGGGCACATTAAACCAACTTAAACATGAAGATACACAGCCTTACGATATTATTGAACCATTTAGGAGCCTGTTCGCTGATTCACCGTTCCTAAACAAGATCAGAAACATTTATAACGACATCGATGAAATCGATCTACAAAACATTTATGACAGGATCACAGCCGTTGCAACATTTGAACATGTGGTTGACCTTCCTAAAGTGGTGGCAAAGAGCTGTCTGCTGCTTAATCCATCAGGATCGCTGCGTGTTGCGATCCCCAATGAGGGTACGTATTTGTGGACTTTCTGCTGGAGGATGTCAACAGGACTGGAGTTCGAATTGAAACACCGAATGAGTTTCAAAGTGCTGATGGAGCATGAACACGTAAATACAGCTAAAGAAATCGAGGACATTTTGAAATATTTTTACGAAGAACAGAAGTGTTCCCTTTTCGGTATCCATAAACAATTTGCACTGTATCGGTTTTATGAATGCACCCGTCCAAAAATTGACGCTGCCCGGGAATACCTTAAAACCCTATCCGGCAAATCCTGATTGGCGGCTCCTTTAAATTCAATTGGTTGTTGCCCTGGACATTGTACTACCCGCTACAGAATCCTTATACGAAAATGCAGGAAAAGGGAACTTGCTGTCAAGTATTTGCATGCACTCGGTTTCCTCTGCCTGTGGACCATAAAGAAACAAGGCATACCGGATATCTATATCCTTCAGTTTGTAATCGCAAGGGGGTATCGCGAGGGTTATTGCATCTCCAAAGTTGAGTGTGAATTGAGGCTGGGTACCTTTTGGTGCGGGAATAATATTGAACTGATCTATATACCGATTGTAAACTTCATTGTACTTTTTCTGTTCGTCCAATATTTCCATCTCCCTGATGTTAGGGCTTAAAGTAGCCCCGCCAAACACCCTCATACCCGATGCCTTTAGAAGATTGGCAACAACCGGACTATTCGGCCCGAACACAATCCACCTCCCATCCGAAAACCTTTGTTTCACCCCGCTCATAAAAGTGTAAATAGGATGCTTCGTAATGGGATCAAGCCCGCGGGAAACCGGGTTAATGAGAAGGTTCGGGATTAAAAAGGGGATTAGGGCAATAAAAAATGCGATCCGCCCCCATTTCCACTTTGTAAAGAAACAAAGGTGCATTAAAGTAAAATAGCCTGCCAGTCCCAGCAACTCTTCAGGGGAAATCTTATCTGTAAACATAAAATTTATTTTGCCCATGATCCAATATATCCCAATAAAGATGCCCAATAGAAAAACAGTTACTGATGACGCCTTAAATGCGGAAGAAAACCGTTTGCTTTCATTTAAAAAAACTACAACAAGTATAATACTGGAAATTCCGATGAAGGAAGATGTCCGGACACCGGAAATTTGGTCAAGCAGCAGCACCTTGGCAATGATCGCAGGTAATCCTGTCAAGGCCCACACAGAAAGTATTACCAAATACCCGCTGAGTAACCAGACAAGCGCGGGGATCCTTATTTTCTTGAAATGAACAAAAATTGCAGCCACAATAACTGCCGGAAAAAAAAGGATATAGCCGCTCGCTTCACAAATATTATACCAGTCAGGCGGGATGGTGGTTTCTTTAAGCGTAAAAAATAAATAGTCCCCAAAGAGACGTGCCGCAGTTATATCACCACCTTCAAATTTTCTTGATCCCGGATAGACCGTAGCTTTCATAATATCAACAAATTCCTTTATTTCGAAATAGAAATATGCAGTAACTGACCCAAGAAGAACCACACCGGCCAACACCAATCCGGCTCTCAACCATACAAATTTCTCCAGCAGTATTTTTTTCAAGGGGTTAGCTAAAACATAGCCCAAAACAAGAATCAGATCCAAGTAGCCCGCCTGAATTAACCAGGGTGGGTATAGAACAGTGATAAATGAAAATGAAAAAATGACAAACAAAAGTACGTTCAGGGCAACTACATGCCAATTTTCGGAATAAAGGACATAAATGGAAGAAACGAACATAATGCTGGAGAAAGAAATAATTTCCGGG